>NZ_JBQQBZ010000043.1:0-57511 GCF_052245655.1 Streptomyces sp. 4N509B | reverse complement strand
CGTTCAACGGTCCGTCGGCGACGGTGGTGGCGGGTGACGCGGAGGCGTTGGAGACGTTGATGGCCGCCGCGGAGGCGGCCGAGGTCCGGGCGCGCCGGGTGCCGGTGGACTACGCCTCGCACTCCGCCCACATCGAGGCCATCGAACAGCGCATCCTCGCCGACCTGGCCCCGCTGCGTCCGGTCGCCTCACGCGTCCCCCTCATCTCCGCGGTGACGGGCGAGACGCTCGACACGGCCGGCATGGACGCCGCGTACTGGTATCGGAACCTGCGTCAGCCGGTCCGGTTCGCGACCGCCGTCGAGGCGGCTCTCGCCGAGGGCCACCGCCGGTTCGTCGAGGTCAGCGCGCATCCGGTGTTGACGATGAGCGTGCAGGCCATCGCCGAGGAGGTCACGCGCACGCCCGCCGTCGTCGTCGGCACCCTGCGCCGCGCGGAGGACGAGGCGAACCGCCTGCTGGCCAACGTCGCCGAGCTGTGGGTCAACGGCACCACCGTCGACTGGTCCGCCTTCTACGCCGGCCGCCCCGTCCAGCGCGTCGACCTGCCGACCTACGCCTTCCAACGCAAGCGGTACTGGCTGGAGCCCCAGACCCTCGCCGGCGACGCCACCGGCCTCGGCCTCGGCCCCGCAGAACACCCCCTCCTCGGCGCCGCGGTGAGCCTGGCGATGGACGGCGGCGTGCTGCTGACGGGGATGCTGTCGGTGCGCAGCCACCCCTGGCTCGCCGACCACGCCGTCAACGAGACCTCGCTGCTCCCCGGCACCGGCTTCGTCGAGCTCGCGCTGCGCGCGGGCGACGAGGTCGGCTGTTCCCACCTGCGCGAACTCACCCTCCAGGCACCCCTCCTGCTGCCCGAGCGCGACGGCGTGCGGATCCAGGTCGTCGTCGGCGAGCCGGACGACGCCGGCCACCGGACGCTGCGCGTCTACTCGCAGCCCGAGGACGCCGACGCCGAGCTGCCCTGGACCTGCCACGCCGAGGGCGTCCTCACCCCGGAGGCCACGGCCCCCGACGCCGACGCCGCCGCCGACCTCATGCTCTGGCCCCCGAAGGGCGCCGAGGCCGTGGACGTCTCCGGCTTCTACAAGGCCGCCGCCGACGCCGGATACCACTACGGGCCCGTGTTCCAGGGCCTGCGCGCCGCCTGGCGCACCGAGGACGAGGTCTTCGCCGAGGTCGTCCTGCCCGAGTCGGCCCAGGCCGACGCCGCGCGCTTCGGCGTCCACCCCGCCCTCCTCGACGCCGCCCTCCACGCCAACAGCCTCGGCCCGTTCGGCACCGCCAGGGGCGAACTGCTGCTGCCCTTCGCCTGGACCGGCGTGTCCCTCCTCGCCTCCGGCGCGAACGCCCTGCGCGTGCGGATCGCCCGCGCCGGCACGTCGGGCGCGTTGACCGTGCTCGTCGCCGACGCCACCGGCCAACCCGTCGCGCACGCCGAGTCGCTGGTGCTGCGCCCGGTCACGGCCGGCCAGCTCGCCGCCTCCGACGGCCTGTCACGAGAGGCCCTGTTCCACGTCGAGTGGACGGCCCTCGACGAGGGGACCACGCGGGAGGCGACGTCGACCGCGAACTGGGCGGTCCTCGGCGAGGACGTCTTCGGCCTCGGCGTCCGCACCGGAGCCGGGCTCGACGCGCTGCCCGACGGCGACGACACGCCCGCCGTCGTCGTGTACGCGCCCGCGCCGCCGAAGTCCCCCGAGGAGGCCGTGCTCGGCGCGCTCGGCGTGGTCCGGCAGTGGCTCGCCGAGGAGCGGCCGTCCGACGCCCGGCTCGCGGTCGTCACGCGGGGCGCCGTGGCCGCCCACCCCGGCTCCGGCGCCGACGGCGAGGTGACCGACCTCGCCCTGGCGCCGGTGTGGGGCCTGGTCCGCTCGGCGCAGTCGGAGAACCCCGGCCGGCTGCTGCTGGTCGACCTCGACCCCGCCACCGACCCCGCCGACGCGGCCGGCCCCGAGCTGGTCCGCGCGGTGTCGGCCGCGCTGCGCGCCGAGGAGACGCAGGTCGCCACCCGCGACGGGCACGTGCTGGCACCCCGCATGGTCCGCGCCCACACCGGCGCCCGGCTCCTGCCGCCGGCGACGAACGACGCGTGGCGGCTCGACGCGTTGGGCGGCGGCACGCTGGAGTCGCTGGCGCTGGTGCCCGCCCCCGAGGCCGAGGCGCCGCTGCCCGCGGGACAGGTGCGGGTCGCGGTCCGCGCCGCCGGCCTGAACTTCCTCGACGTGCTGCTGGGCCTCGGCATGGCCCCGGACGACCGGGAGATGGGCATCGAGGCCGCGGGCGTCGTCGTCGAGGTCGGCGAGGGCGTCACCGACCTGGCCGTCGGCGACCGCGTGATGGGCCTGATCCCCAAGGGCTTCGGGTCGATGGCGGTCACCGACGCACGCGTCGTGACGCACGTCCCCGAGGGCTGGTCGTTCGAGCAGGCCGCGTCCGTTCCCGTCGTGTACCTGACGGCGTACTACGGGTTGGTGGACCTCGCGGGCCTTCGGGCGGGTGAGTCGGTGCTGGTCCACGCGGCGGCCGGTGGTGTGGGCATGGCGGCGGTGCAGCTCGCCCAGCATCTGGGGGCGACGGTGTACGCGACGGCGAGTGAGCCGAAGCAGGCGACCGTCGCCGAGCTGGGCGTCCCCGCCGAGCGCATCGCGTCCTCGCGCGACCTGGACTTCCGTGACGCGTTCCTCAACGCGACGGATGGCGCGGGCGTGGACGTGGTGCTGGACTCCCTCGCGCGGGAGTTCGTCGACGCGTCGCTGGAGCTGCTGCCGCGCGGCGGGCGGTTCCTGGAGATGGGCAAGACGGACATCCGCGACCCGGAACAGGTCGCCCAGGATCACGCCGGCGTGCTGTACCGCGCCTTCGACATGGGCGAGGCGGGCCCCGACCGCATCCGGGAGATCCTCGCCGAGATCGTCCGCCTCTTCCGCGACGGCACCCTCAAGCCCCTCCCTGTGACCACGTGGGACGTGCGGCGGGCGCCGGAGGCGTTCCGTTTCATGAGTCAGGCCCGGCACGTGGGGAAGATCGTGCTGACGATCCCGGCGGGGCTCGATCCGGAGGGCACGGTGCTGGTTACCGGCGGCACCGGGACGCTCGGGTCGTTGCTGGCGCGGCACCTGGTGACCGAGCACGGCGTGCGGTCGCTCGTGCTGACCAGCCGGAAGGGCCCGGACGCCGAGGGCGCCGTCGAACTGGCCGCGGAGCTGGAGGAGGCCGGCGCGCGGGTGCGGGTGGCGGCCTGTGACGCCGCCGACCGCGAGCAGCTGGCCGCCGTCCTGAACGCCATCCCCGCCGAGCACCCGCTGACGGGCGTGGTCCACGCGGCCGGTGTGCTCGACGACGGCGTGATCGGCTCCCTCACCGAGGAACAGGTCCGCCGCGTCCTGCGCCCGAAGATCGACGCGGCGGTCAACCTCCACGAGCTGACCCGCGACGCCGACCTGCGGCTCTTCGCCATGTACTCCTCCCTGGCGGGCCTCTTCGGCGCCCCCGGGCAGGGCAACTACGCCGCCGCCAACGCCTACCTCGACGCGCTGGCCGCCCACCGCCGCGGCCTCGGCCTCCCGGGCCTCTCCCTGGTCTGGGGCTTCTGGGAGGACGCCAGCGGCATGACCGGCCACCTCGGCCGCCAGGACCGCGCCCGCATCTCCCAGAACGGCCTGACGCCGCTGACGCCCGACGAGGGCAACGCCCTCTTCGACGCCGCGATCCGCGCCGACGCCGCCCTGACGGTCACCGCCCGCATCGCCCTGGCCGGCGGCCGCGCCACCGGAGCGGCGGCGGCCGTCCCACCCCTGATGCGGGCCCTCGTCCGCGCCACCCCGGCCCGCCGCGCCGCCCAGTCGGCCGCGAGCGCCGCCGACAGCGGATCGGCGCTCGCCGCCCGCCTCGCCAGCCTCGGCGAGGCGGAGCGCGACGAGGCCGTCCTCGACCTCATCCGCGCCAACGTCGCGACCGTCCTCGGGCACGCCAACCCCCAGGCCATCGCCGCCGAACGGCCCTTCAAGGACATGGGCTTCGACTCCCTCACCGCCGTCGAGCTGCGCAACCGGCTGAACACGGCGACGGGGCTGAGCCTGCCCGCGACGTTGATCTTCGACTACCCCTCGCCGGCCGCGCTCACCGAGCTGATCCGGTCCCAGCTCGTCGTCGGCGACGTCGACACCACCCCGGCGCTCGTCGCCGAACTCGACCGGCTCGACGCCGCGCTCGCCGCCGCGAGCCCCGACGACATCGCCCGGCACCGCATCACCGACCGCCTGCGCGGCCTGCTCTCGCGGCTCGGCGAGGCGACCGCCAACCCGGCGGACGACGACGGCGACGACGGTGACCTGATGACCGCCACCGACGACGAACTGTTCGAGCTGCTCGACGGCGAGCTCGGCACTCCTTGATCTCCCCTCCCCACGACACGGCCTGGATTAGGTGACTAGGGATGAACAACGAAGACAAGCTTCGTGAATACCTCAAGCGGGCGACGGCCGATCTGCGCCAGGCTCGACGTCGGGTCAAGGAGCTCGAGGAACACCAGCCCGTCGCGATCATCGGCATGGCCTGCCGCTTCCCCGGCGGGGTCGAGTCGCCCGAGGACCTGTGGCGGGTGGTGCGCGACGAGGTCGACGCCATCGACAAGTTCCCCACCGACCGTGACTGGGACCTGGAGAGCCTCTACGACCCCGACCCCGACCAGCCCGGCAAGAGCTACGTCATGGAGGGCGGCTTCCTCAAGGACGCCACCTACTTCGACCCGGTGCCCTTCGGCATCTCGCCGCGCGAGGCGCTGGCGATGGACCCGCAGCAGCGCCTGCTGCTGGAGACGTCCTGGGAGGCCTTCGAGCACGCCGGCATCGACCCGACCGGGCTGCGCGGCAGCCAGATCGGCGTCTACGCCGGCACCCTCCCCTCGGAGTACACCAGCCGCATCCGCAGCACCCCCACCGAGGTCGAGATGTTCCTCGGCACCGGCAACTCGCCCAGCGTGATCTCGGGCCGCAGCTCCTACACCTTCGGCCTCGAGGGGCCGGCGATCTCCGTCGACACCGCCTGCTCCTCCTCGCTGGTGGCGATGCACCTCGCCGCGCAGGCGCTGCGGCAGGGCGAGTGCTCCCTGGCGCTGGCCGGCGGCGTCACGATCATGAGCACCCCGACGAGCTTCGTCCTCCAGAGCCGGCTTCGGGGCGCCTCCTCCGACGGCCGCTGCCGCGCGTTCGCCGCGTCGGCCGACGGCTTCGGACCCGGCGAGGGCGTCGGCATGCTGCTGCTGGAGCGGCTCTCCGACGCCCGGCGCAACGGCCACCGCGTCCTCGCGGTGATCCGCGGCTCCGCCATCAACCAGGACGGCGCATCCAACGGCCTCACCGCCCCGAACGGCCCCTCCCAGCAGCGCGTCATCCGCCAGGCCCTGGCCAACGCCGGCCTGACGGCGAACGACGTCGACGTCGTCGAGGCGCACGGCACCGGCACCACCCTCGGCGACCCGATCGAGGCCCAGGCCCTGATCGCCACCTACGGCCAGGACCGGCCCGAGGACCGCCCGGTGTGGCTCGGCTCGGTGAAGTCGAACATCGGCCACGCGCAGGCCGCGGCCGGCGTGGCGGGCGTCATCAAGATGGTCATGGCGATGCGGCGGGGCGTGCTGCCCCGCACCCTCCACATCGACGAGCCGACCCCGCACGTCGACTGGTCGGCCGGCTCGGTGGAGCTGCTGACGCAGGCCAGGGAGTGGACGGCCGGCGAGCAGCCGCGCCGCGCGGGCGTGTCGTCGTTCGGCATCAGCGGCACCAACGCGCACCTGATCCTCGAGGAGGCGCCCGCGGACGCCGCCTCCGACGACCTTCTCGTCCCGGCGGCCGGCGACGAGACGCCCGCCTGGTCGGGGCCCGTCGTCCCGTGGGTGGTCTCCGCGCGCGGGTCCGCCGCCCTGGCCGCGCAGGCGGAGCGGCTGGCCGACGCCGTCGGCGACCTCGACCCGGCCGACGTCGGCTGGGGCCTGGTCTCGGGACGCGCCCTGCTGGAGCACCGCGCCGTGGTCTGGGGCGGCACGGCGCAGGAACTGACCACCGCGCTGCGCGCGGTGGCCGGCGACAGCCCCGCGGCCAACGCGGTGCGCGGCGTGCCCGGGGAGGACTCCGGGCTGGTCTTCGTCTTCCCCGGTCAGGGCTCGCAGTGGATCGGCATGGGGCGCGGACTGATCGGCGCCTCCCCGGTGTTCGCCGCGCGGATCGCGGCGTGCGAGGCGGCGCTCGCGCCGTTCGTCGACTGGTCGCTGTCGGAGGTGCTCGCCTCGGACGACGAGGACTGGCTGGAGCGGGTGGACGTCGTCCAGCCGGTGCTGTGGGCCGTGATGGTGTCGCTGGCCGCGCTGTGGGAGTCGGTCGGCGTCACCCCCGCCGCCGTCATCGGGCACTCGCAGGGCGAGATCGCCGCCGCCGTCGTCGCGGGCGGGCTGACGCTGGAGGACGGCGCCCGCGCCGTCGCGCTCCGTTCGGCCGCCATCTGCGAGCTCAGCGGGGGCGGCGGCATGGTGTCGCTCGCCGCCGGCACGCGGCAGGTCGAGGACCTGCTGGCCAGGACCGGCGTCGCCGACCGCGTCTCGGTCGCCGCCCACAACGGGCCCTCGGCGACCGTCGTCGCCGGGGAGGTCGAGGCCCTCCGGGAGGTGATGGCCGCCGCCGAGGCCGCCGGCCTGCGGGCCCGCCGCGTGCCGGTGGACTACGCCTCGCACTCCGCCCACGTCGAGGCCATCCGCGAGCGGATCTTCGTCGACCTGGCGCCGCTGCGCCCCGTCGCCTCGCGCATCCCCCTCATCTCCGCCGTCACCGGCGAGATCCTCGACACCGCCGAGATGGACGCCGGCTACTGGTACCGCAACCTCCGCCGGCCGGTGCGCTTCACCGACGCCCTGCGGACGGCGTCCGGCCAGGGCCACCGCCGGTTCGTCGAGGTCAGCGCCCACCCCGTGCTCACCATGAGCGTCCAGGAGAGCCTGGAGGCGGCGGGCGCCACCGACCTCACCGTCGTCGGCACGCTGCGCCGCAACGAGGACGAGGCGTCCCGGCTGCTGGCGGGCGCCGCCGAGCTGTGGGTGCGCGGCGTGCCCGTGGACTGGCGGGCGTTCTACGGCGGACGCGCCGTGCGCCGCGTCGACCTGCCGACCTACGCCTTCCAACGCCAGCGGTACTGGCTGGAGAGCGGCGACGGCGAGGCCGACGTCAGCGGCGCCGGCCTCGTCGCCGCCGGGCACCCGCTGCTGGGCGCGGCCGTCACCCTGGCCGCCGACGGCGGCGTGCTGCTGACGGGCATGCTGTCGCTGCGCAGCCACCCCTGGCTGGCCGACCACGCCGTGGGCGGCACCGTCCTGCTGCCCGGCACCGGCTTCGTGGAGCTCGCGCTGCGCGCGGGCGACGAGGTCGGCTGCTCCCACCTGCGCGAACTCACCCTCCAGGCGCCCCTCCTGTTGCCCGACAGCGGCGGCGTGCACCTCCAGGTCCTCGTCGACGCCCCCGGCCTCGACGCGGCGGACCGGCGCACCGTGCGGATCTACTCCCGCGCCGACCACGCGGAACCCGACAGCCCCTGGACCTGCCACGCCGAGGGCGTCCTGGCCGAGGCCCCCGCCGCGCCCGCCCCGAACGCGGGGGCCGCCGCGGACCTCACCGTCTGGCCGCCGCAGAACGCCGAGGCCGTGGACGTCTCCGGCTTCTACCCGGCCGCCGCCGACGCCGGCTACGAGTACGGGCCCGTCTTCCAGGGCCTGCGGGCGGTCTGGCGCCGCGGCGACGAGATCTTCGCCGAGGTCGCGCTGCCCGACACGGCGCAGGCCGAGGCCGCCCGCTTCGGCCTCCACCCCGCCCTCCTCGACGCCGCGCTCCACGCCAACGCCGTCGCCGCGAGCGAGGCGGCGCGCGACCGCCTGCTGCTGCCGTTCGCCTGGAGCGGCGTGACGCTCCAGGCCGGCGGCGCCGGAACGCTGCGGGTGCGGATCGTCTCCTCCGGGCCCGAGGAGGTCTCCCTCGTCGCCGCCGACGCCACGGGAGCCCCCGTCGCCAGCGCCGACTCCCTCGTGCTGCGCCCGGTGACGGCCGGTCAGCTCGCCGCCGACGACCAGGCGGGCGTCGAGTCCCTCTTCCGCATCGACTGGACGCCGCTGCCGATCGACGTCGACAGCGTCGGCTTCGGCGTGTGGGCCGTCCTGGGCGAGGAGGCGTTCGGGATCGGCGCCGCCGTGCACGGCGCCGGCATGGCCGTCGACGCCTACCCCGACCTCGCCTCCCTGCACGCCGTCCTCGACGCCGGCGTCCCGGCCCCCGCCGTGGCGCTGCTGCCCTGCCCGCCCCTGAGCGACGGCCAGCCCAGCGCGGACGTCGTCGTGAGGCTGCTCGACACGGTCAGGGAGTGGGCGAACGACGACCGGCTGACGGAGTGCCGGCTCGTCGTCGTGACCCAGGGCGCCATCGCCACCGGGCACGGCCAGGACGTGACCGACCTGGCCAACGCCCCCGTGTGGGGCCTGCTGCGCACCGCCCAGTCCGAGCACCCCGACCGCTTCGTCCTCGTGGACGTCGACCCCGCCGACGGCGCGCAGCCCGAACTGGTGGCCGCCGTCCTCGCCGCCACCGCCGGCGCCGAGCCGCAGCTCGCGCTGCGCGGCGAGGCGGCGTTCGTGCCCCGGCTGGTCCGCGCCCACACCGGCGGCGCGCTGGTGCCGCCGGCCGGCGAGACGGCGTGGACCCTCCGAAGCGGCGGCCCCGGCACGCTGGAGAGCCTCGACCTCCTGCCCGAGCCGGACGCCGAACAGCCCCTCGCCCCCGACCAGGTGCGGGTCGCGGTCCGCGCCGCCGGCCTGAACTTCCGCGACGTGCTGCTGGGCCTCGGCATGTACCCCGAGCCGGCGCCGATCGGCAGCGAGGCGGCCGGCGTCGTCGTCGAGGTTGGCGAGGGCGTCACCGACCTGGCCGTCGGCGACCGCGTGATGGGCCTGATCCCCAAGGGCTTCGGGCCGCTGGCGATCACCCCGGCCCGCGCTGTCGTCCCGATCCCCGAGAGTTGGTCGTTCGAGCAGGCGGCCTCCGTTCCGGTGGTCTTCCTGACGGCCTACTACGGGCTGGTGGACCTCGCGGACCTTCAGGCGGGTGAGTCGGTGCTGATTCACGCGGCGGCCGGTGGCGTCGGGATGGCGGCGGTGCAGCTCGCCCAGCATCTGGGCGCCACCGTCTACGCGACGGCGAGTGAGCCGAAGCAGCGGGTGTTGGCGGAGCTGGGTGTGGAGCACGACCGGATCGCGTCCTCGCGTGACCTGGACTTCCGTGACGCGTTCCTGAACGCGACGGGTGGCGATGGTGTGGACGTCGTGCTGGACTCCCTGGCGCGGGAGTTCGTCGACGCCTCGCTGGAGCTGCTGCCGCGCGGCGGACGCTTCGTGTCGATGGGCAAGACGGATATCCGTGACCCGGAACAGGTCGCCGAGGAGCACCCCGGCGTCCGCTACCGCTCCTACGACCTCGGCGACGCGGGCGAGGAGCGGATCAACGAGATCCTCACCGAGATCGTCCGCCTCTTCGAAACGGGCGTGCTCAAGCCGCTGCCGGTCACCACGTGGGACGTGCGGCGGGCGCCGGAGGCGTTCCGTTTCATGAGCCAGGCCCGGCACGTGGGGAAGATCGTGCTGACGATCCCGGCGGGGCTCGATCCGGAGGGCACGGTGCTGGTTACCGGTGGTACCGGGACGCTCGGGTCGTTGCTGGCGCGTCACCTGGTCGCCGAGCACGGTGTGCGGTCGCTGGTGCTGACCAGCCGGAAGGGCCCGGACGCCGAGGGCGCGGCCGAGCTGGCCGCGGAGTTGGAGGAGGCCGGCGCGCGGGTGCGGGTGGCGGCCTGTGACGCCGCAGACCGCGAGCAGCTGGCCGCCGTCCTGGCCGCCATCCCGGCCGAGCACCCGTTGACGGGCGTGGTCCACGCGGCCGGTGTGCTCGACGACGGCGTGATCGGCTCCCTGACGGCCGAACAGGTCCACCGCGTGTGGCGGCCCAAGGTCGACGCGGCGGTCAACCTCCACGAGCTGACCCGCGACGCCGAGCTGCGCATGTTCGCCCTGTACTCCTCCGCCGCCGGCACCTTCGGCGGCCCGGGGCAGGGCAACTACGCCGCCGCCAACGCCTACCTCGACGCGCTGGCCGCCCACCGCCGCAGCCTCGGCCTGCCCGCCGTCTCCCTGGTCTGGGGCTTCTGGGAGGACGCCAGCGGCATGACCGGCCACCTCGGCCGCCAGGACCGCGCCCGCATCTCCCAGAGCGGCCTGATCCCCCTCACCGCTCAGGAGGGCAACGCCCTCTTCGACGCGGCGCTGCGCACCGACGAGGCCGTGCTGGTCACCGCCCGCCTCGACCTCGCCGGCATCCGCGGCCTGGCCAGCAGGGCGGCCTCGCCCGCGGCGCTGCCCGCCCTGATGCGGTCGCTGATCCGCACCCCGGCGGCGCGTCGCACCGCGCAGTCGAACGTCGCCGCCACCGCCGTCGACGCCGGCTCGCTCACCGCCACGCTCGCCGGGCTCGGCGACGCCGAGCGGGAGCAGGCCCTGCTCACCCTGGTCCGCGAACACGTGGCCGTGGTGCTCGGCTTCCCCGACACCGACAGCATCGACACCGGGCGCGAGTTCCTCGCCCTCGGCTTCGACTCGCTCACCGCCGTCGAACTCCGCAACCGGCTCAACGCCGCCACCGGCCTCGACCTCGCCCCGACCCTGATCTTCGAGCACCCGACGCCCCTGGCCCTGGCCAGGCACCTCGCCGAGGAGCTCCAGGGCAGCCTCGGCACGGGAGCCGCGCCCGCGCCCGCGAGGGCCGCGGCCCAGCCCCCGTCGCCCGAGTCGATCAGCGCGCTGTGGCAGACCACGTTCGCGGCGGGCAGGGGGCCGCAGCTGCACGAGGTGATGCTGCAACTCGCCGAGTTCCGACCGCAGTTCACCTCGGCGCAGGACATCGACAAGCTGCCGCGGCTGACCCGGCTCGCCAGCGGCCCCGGCAGGCCGCAGCTGGTCTGCGTCCCCACCTTCGCGTGGAAGCCCAGCCCGTACCAGTACTCGACCTTCGCCGCCGGGTTCAGCGAGGCCCGGCCGCTGTCGGTCCTCGGGCTGCCGGGCTTCATGTCCGGTGAGCAGCTGCCCACCGGGCTCGACGCCCTGGTCGACGCGCAGGCCCAGGCGATCCGGGAGAGCGTCGGCACCGAACCGTTCGCCGTCGTCGGCTACTCCATCGGCGGCTTCCTCGCCAACGCCATCACCCAGCGCCTGGAGGAGACCGGCACGGGCCCCGCCGCCCTCGTCATGATCGACACCCACTGGATGGACCTCTACAGCTACAACGAGGACGACCCGTGGGTGAAGAACATCGCCGGAGGCGTCCTCGACCGCGGCGGCCAGCAGGACCTCATCGGCGAGGACTGGGGCGACGCCTGGGTGACCGCCCGCGCCCGGTACATGGGCATGCGGTTCGAGCCGCGGCAGGTCGCGGCCGAGACGCTGCTGTTGCGGGCGACCGAGTCCGTCGACCCCGCGACCGCGGCCGTCCCGAGCGACGGCCCGGAGTCGGTGGCGGACTGGAAGTTCCCCCACACGGCGATCGACGTGGCCGCGAACCACTTCTCCATCATCGAGGGGCCGGGCGGCACCCAGACCGCCCGCCTCCTCGACGACTGGCTGCGCGAGCGCTTCGACGGCTGAGCGGTCCGAGCGCCCACGCACACGCCCACACACACCAGAGAGGAAAGGGGACACCGTGCTCGACCTAGCCGGGCGCACCGCGTTCGTCACCGGAGCCGCCCAGGGGATCGGCCTGGGCATCGCCCGCGCCCTCGCCCGCGAGAACGTCCGGCTCGCGATCACCGACGTCGACGAGGAGGCGCTGGCGAAGGCGGAGGCCGAGCTGTCCGCCACGACGAGCGTGGCCACGTTCACGCTCGACGTGCGGGACCGCGACGCCCTCGCCCGCGTCGCCGACCAGGCGGAGGACAGGCTCGGCCCCGTCACCCTGCTGTGCAACAACGCCGGGATCGGCGGGCCGCTCTCGCTCGCGGAGATGTCCTACGAGCTGTGGGACCTCTACGTCGGCATCAACCTGGGCGGCGTCATCAACGGCATCCAGACGTTCCTGCCCCGCATGATCGCCAGGGGGGAGGCCGGACACATCGTCAACACCGCCTCGGCCGTCGGGCTCGCCCCCGCCGGCGGGTCGACCATCTACGAGACGTCCAAGGCCGGCGTCGTCGGGCTCTCCGAGGCCCTCGGCAAGCAGCTCGAACGCGAGGGCCACGCCATCGGGGTCACGGTCCTGTGCCCCGGGGTGATGGCGACCAACCTGGCCTCGACCTCGCGCGCGGCGCGCGACTCCGTGTCGGATCGCCCCGACTCCGAGGAGGAGCGCGCGGCGGTCGACCGCAGGGAGCGGGACGAGGCGAGCTTCCTGCGCAACCTCGGCATGCCGCCGGACGCGGCCGGGCCGGTGGTCGTCGAGGCGATCCGGGCCGGCAAGCCCTTCGCGATCACCGACCGCAGCACCGCCGGCCAGCTCGCGCAGCGCGCGAAGGCGCTGTTCAGCGCGTTGCCGCCGGAGACGGAACTCGACCGCAGGATGGACGTCTTCATGGCCACCCAGCGTCGGCGGATGGCTCAGGAGGCGGGGCGGAACGCGCCGCCCGCCGGCTGACGCGCCGTCCGCCGCACGCCGCCCGTCGCTCCCGTACCCCGGGCGGCGGGCGGCGCGGCGTCTGGGGCGGGAGTGGACCACCGGGAACCGCGAGTTGCCGCACGCCCCTTGACTCCCGCTGTCCGCGCTCCTTAGCGTCCGCTTCACAGCCTCCTGTTGAAACGAATCAACCCGTCCTCGGGTGACAGGTGGACTTGAAACGAATCAATCGCGAGGAGGGCTCGTGCGAGAGAACAGGCCACGCCGCCGGGCGGCGGCCGGGCTGCTGGCTCCCGTACTGATCGCGGCGATGCTGGCGGGCGGCACGCCGGGCGCCGCACAGGCCGGCGAGCACGGCGGACGGCCGGACCACCGGCGTGCCGTGCAGATGGAGGAACTCGACCGTGGGCTGGTGGCCGTCTCCACGGACGAGGGCGTGTTCCTGAGCTGGCGGCTGCTGGGGGACGAGGTCACCGGGTCGAGCGAGACGGGCCTGACGGGCGTGGACTTCCGCGTCTACCGCGACGGCCGGCGCATCGCCACCGTCACCGACTCCACCAACTACCTGGACGCGGGCACCGAGCCCGGCGCCGAGTACCGGGTCAAGGCGGTGCGGCGCGGGCACGTCGTCGACGTCAGTGACCCCGTCTCGCCGTGGGGGGAGCAGTTCTACGAGCTGCCGTTGACGAAGCCCGCGGACGGCGTCACCCCGGCGGGGGAGGCGTACACGTACACCGCGAACGACATGAGCGTCGGTGACGTGGACGGTGACGGGGCGTACGAGTACGTCGTGAAGTGGGACCCGTCGAACTCCAAGGACGTCTCGCAGGTCGGCTACACCGGCAACACCTACATCGACACCTACGAGCTGGACGGCACCCTGCTCCACCGCGTCGACCTGGGCGTCAACATCCGCTCCGGCGCCCACTACACCCAGTTCCTCGTCTACGACTTCGACGGCGACGGCCGCTCGGAGATGATGTTCAAGACCGCCCCCGGCACGAGGAGCATCCGCTACGACGCCGCGGGCAACGTCGTCTCCGAGGAGTACGTCACCCTGCCACGCGCCGACCGCGCCCGCGGCGTCTCCCACACCGACGACTACCGCATGAGCGCCGCGGACTACTACGACCACCTCGTGGAGATGTTCCGCGGCTGGTCGAAGCACCCCGAGGTGGAGGCCGGGAACTGGCCGGCCACCATCGAGGAGGCCCTGGGCATCACCGACCGCGAACCGTACCCCTACCCTCTCAGCGAGGACCACGCGCGCTCCCTCGCCGACCACTTCATCGACGTCTACGCCCCCTCCCGCAGCACCCGCAACAACCTCCGCGCCTTCGAGGGCTTCGTCGTCGACGGCCCCGAGTACCTGAGCGTCTTCGACGGCGCGACCGGCGAGGAACTGGAAACGATCCGCTATCCCGTCCCGCGCGGCGACGACGGCCTGATGTGGGGCGACTACGCCATGAGCCGCATCGAGCCGGCCAACCGCGTGGACCGCTTCCTCGCGGGCGTCGCCTACCTCGACGGCACCCACCCCTCCGCCGTCTTCGCCCGCGGCTACTACACCCGCAGCACGCTCGTCGCCTACCGCTGGGACGGCCGGCGGCTGCGCGAGCAGTGGCACGTCGACAGCGGACACGCGCCCATGAGCAACCCGTTCAACGACAGCCCTCACGGCGTGGAGGGCACCGACCCCGAGTACGGCACCCTCACCACGCAGGGCTTCCACTCCATGAGCGCGGCGGACGTCGACGGCGACGGCCGGCAGGAGATCGTCTACGGCTCCGCCACCCTCGACGACGACGGCGACCTCCTCTACAGCTCCTACGACGTCGGCCCGCCCGACAGCGCCACCCCCGGGCAGGACATGAAGCTCGGCCACGGCGACGCCATGCACGTCGCCGACCTCGACCCCACCAGGGACGGACTGGAGATCTTCTCCGCCCACGAGGGCGGCGCCTACGCGCCCTACGGCTACGCCATGCGGGACGCCGCCACGGGCGAGGTGCTGTGGGGCGGCTACAGCGGTCTGGACACGGGCCGCGCCATGGTCGGCGACGTCGAGCCCGGGATACCGGGCTTCGAGGCGTGGGCGATGAACGACGACACGGCCCACGGCAGCCCGATCGCCCTGTGGGACGCGCGCGGCCAGTGGCTGGCCGACGTCCCGCCCGGCAGCAACCAGAGCGTGCGGTGGGCCGCCGACCTGACGACCCAGATCGTGAACGGGGCCCAGACGGAGGTCTACGAGACGCCCACGCTCGACGACTGGCGGCGCGGCACCCTCGTGACCGCCGAGGGCACGACCACCAACAACTGGGACAAGGGCAACCCCTCCCTCGTCGCCGACATCCTCGGCGACTGGCGCGAGGAGCTGCTGCTGCCGACGATCGACTCCTCGGCGATCCGGATCTACCTCAGCACCGAGGTGACGGAGCACAAGCTCTACACCCTGATGCACGACCCGCAGTACCGGGTGGAGGTGGCGCGCCAACAGACCACGTACAACCAGCCCTCCTACCCCAGCTTCTACCTGGGCTCCGACACCGACTTCTCGCGGGTGCCGGTGCCGAACATCCGATGAGCTGACACCTGGACGGCGGGTCGAGCGCCCCGTCGCGACGGGCCCGGCCGGTTCCCTTCCCCGAACCGGCCGGGCCCGTCCGCGCGCGGCCTTCCGGCGACGGGTTCCACCGTGGGCGACGCGGGTAGAGGTGTCCATGACAAGCCCCCCTCCGCCGTCCCTCCTCCGCGCGCGTAGGAAGGAAGCCCTCCCATGGCCCCCCGCCTCCGCCTCGCCGCCGCCCTCCCGGTCGCGGTGACGCTGCCCGCCCTTCTCCTCGCCGGCCCCGCCCACGCGCAACCGGTGGTGCCGGACCACGCGGTCATCGTCTGCCAGAGCGCCAGCTTCTACGACAACTACGACAGCGCCTCGGGGCCCGTCGGCCTCAAGCGCGTCCTCGGCTACGGCGACAAGGTGGGACACACCCGTGGTGCCCACCCCGTCTACAACGGCTGGGCCGCCACCTTCGACTTCGGCCCCAACGACTGGGGATACGTCCGCCACGAGTGCCTGGGTGGGTGGGGATCATGGTGAGGACGCGACGCGGGAGAGGCCGCCGCGCGCGCCGCGCGGTGCTGGCCGGTGCGACCGCCGTCGTCGTCTGGCTCGCCCTGGCGGCCCCTCCCGCCCAGGCCGCGAACGGCACCCCGGGCGAACGCGAGACCGTGTGCGCGCAGAGCCTGTTCGTGCGCACCGAGCCGCTCGGTGCCTGGATGGGCACGCTCTACCACCCCCAGACCTTCCTGGTGGAACGCGTCTCCGGCGGTTGGGCGTACGGCTTCGCCTACGGCGACATCAACCGGCGCGGCTGGGTGCAGGACGGCTGGTTCTGCTGACCCGTGGTCTTCCTGACCAGAGGTCGTCCTGGCTGGCGGACTGCTTCGGGCCGGCCCGTCAGAGCGCCAGCCGGTAGAGCGCGGCGCCGTGGGCGGGCAGGTCGACCCGGAGCGTCCGGCCGTCGTGCGCGACCTCCGTGCGGGTCCACAGCTCCCGGACCCCGTCCCCGGGGCGGGCCCCGAGCGAGCCGAGCGGGACGGCCACCCGCCGCGGGTGGTCGGCGAGCGAGAACACGGCCGCGTAGCGCGTGCCCTCCTCGTCGCGGTCGCGGGCGGTCCACAGCACGACGTCCCGCTCCCGCAGCACTTCACGGTTGTCGGTCGAGTGGAAGAGGACGGCGAGTGCCTCCTCGTTGGTGAGCAGCGCGATCGTCTCGGCCGGGCTGCTCGGCAGGTCGCCGCCGAACATCAGCGGCGAGCGGGCCATGATCCACAGGGTCATCAGGCTGAGCTGCTCGGCGTGGGTGAGGCGGCTCGTGCGGTCCTCGCCGCGCTCGGCCCGGATGCCGACGCGGCCCAGCGGCAGCATGTCCCCGTCGGCCCATCCCCGTTCGCCCTGCCAGGGCGCCCAGCGGGCCAGGCGGGCGAACTGGGCCTCGACGTCCTCCCAGCGGTCCCACAGGTCGTCGCAGACCCGCCACATGGTGGCGTGCTCGCGCAGGTGGTCGAGGCGGGCGAGGGAGACGTCGGTGCCGGGGGAGAGGCTCAGCTCGACGGGCCGGCCACATCCGGCGACGGCGCGGGCGAAGGCGGCGATCTCCCGCTCGTGGTACGGGAAGAGCATGTCGTCGGCCTTGACGAAGTCGACGCCCCAGGCCGCGAACTGGGTGAGCAGGGCGTCGTAGTACGCCTGCGCGCCGGGGTGGTCGTGGTCCAGGCCGTAGTTGTCGGTGTTCCAGGGGCAGACGGAGGTGGTGTCGGCGATCTCGTCGGCCGTGAACCCCGTCCCCGCCACCGGCAGGCGGGCGGCGACGGCCCGGCGCGGGATGCCCCGCATGACGTGCAGGCCGAACCGCAGGCCAAGCGCGTGGACGCGGTCGGCCAGCGGCCCGAAGCCGGCCCCGCCCGCCGCCGAGGGGAAACGACCCGGCGCGGGGAGGGGCCGGCCGTGGGCGTCGAGGACCAGCGGGGCGTCGGGGTTGTAGCCGTGGGCCCTCGCCGTCGGCTCGTACCACTGGATGTCCACCACCACGGTGTCCCAGCCGTGGGCCAGGAGGTGGTCGTGGAGGAACGTGGCGTTGGCCAGGACCTCGTCCTCGGTGACGGTGGTGCCGTAGCAGTCCCAGCTGTTCCAGCCCATGGGCGGGCGGAGATGGCGCGGGGGCAGGGGGCGGGGGGAACGGGCGCGCGCGGGCCGGCTCATGGCTGCTCGACTCCTCGGGATCCGGCGGTGGTCCGCCTGCGGGGCCGCCGGCGGCGTCGCCGGCGGGTCTGCGGTGACGTGGCCGTCATCCGCCGGCGCTTCAGCCGGCGAGGGGTGCGCTGACCGTGACGAAGGAGTGGGGCGGCAGGGCGACGGTCAGCAGGCTGGGGCGTTCCGCGTCGACGCGCACGCCCTCGTCGTGGGGCCGGGGCGCCACGGCGTCCGGGTTCTCCGCCGTGTTGTGCGTCTGGAGACGCTCGGCGGTGAGAACACGGGCGGTGGGCGCGCCGACGGCGCCGCCGCGCAGGTCGAGCGTCACCTCGGCCGGGGCCTCCGCGTCGAGGTTGCTCAGCGACACCAGCAGGGCTCCGTCGCGGGTGCTGGCCGAGACCGACAGCGTCTCCAGCGTCCCCCCGTCCGCCAGCTCACGGCTCCCGCCGGCCGCGAGCCGCAGGTGGACCGGGAGCGAGGTGGCGTCCTGGTGCCCCTTGTTCATCTCGAACACGTGGTAGGTGGGGGTGCGCACCAGCCGCTCGCCGTCGGTGAGGAGCATCGCCTGGAGCACGTTGACGGTCTGGGCGATGTTCGCCATCACCAGGCGGGCCGCGTGCCGGTGGAAGATGTCGAAGTGGAGGCTCGCGACGAGCGCGTCGCGCAGCGTGTTCTGCTGGAAGAGGAAGCCGGGGTTGGTGCCGGGCTCCACGTCCCACCAGGTGCCCCACTCGTCCAGCACCAGCCCGACGGTGCGCCCCGGGTCGTAGACGTCCATGACCGTGGAGTGGCCGGCGATGATCCGGTCAATCCTCCGGGCGGCGGCCATCGTGCGGTAGTGGTCGGCGGTGTCGAACGCGGTCGCGCTGCCCTTGGCCTCCCAGGGGCCCGCCAGCGTGTAGTAGTGGAGCGACAGGGCCTGGAAGAAGTTCTTCGGCTTCGCCTCGCAGCCGAAGCAGCTGATCTGCTCCATCAGCGTCCGCGTCCACGCGTAGTCGTCGTCGGACGCGCCGGAGGCGATGCGGTAGAGGGTGTTGTCGCCGTGGTCGCGGCAGTAGGTGGCGTACTGCCGGGCCAGGTCGGCGTAGTACTCGGCGCGCATGTTGCCGCCGCAGCCCCACGTCTCGTTGCCGATGCCCCAGAACCGCACGCGCCACGGCTCCTCGCGGCCGTTGGCCTTCCGCAGCCGCACCATCGGGGAGTCCCCGTCGCGGGTGAGGTACTCCACCCACTCGCTCATCTCCCGCACGGTGCCGCTGCCCACGTTCCCGTTGACGTACGGCTCCGCGCCCAGCAGCTCGCACAGGGCCATGAACTCGTGGGTGCCGAAGTGGTTGTTCTCCTCGACGTTGCCCCAGTGCGTGTTCACCATCCGGGGCCGCTGCTCGCGCGGCCCCACACCGTCCCGCCAGTGGTACTCGTCGGCGAAGCAGCCGCCCGGCCACCGCAGGTTCGGGATGTCGAGCGCCCGCAGCGCCTCGACCACGTCCAGCCGGATCCCGCCCTCGTTCGGGATGTCGGAGTCCTCCCCGACCCAGAAGCCACCGTAGACGCAGTGCCCGAGGTGCTCGGCGAAGTGCCCGTACAGGTGGCGGCTGATCACGGGACCCTCGACGTCGAGGTTGATGATCGCGGTGCCGCGCGTGGTGGTGGACAACGGGTGCCTCCGTGGTGAGCGAACGAGCGAGAGTGCGCCGGACGAACGCCGGACGAGATACCGAACGGCGCTGGTGAAACGATACAAAAACTCGCTTCTGGAGCGAACACCTGGCGTCCCTGGGACTGGTGGCGAACCGGGGTCGAACGGGCCCGCCCTCGGCCCGAGGCAGGAGCCTCGGGCCCGTCGCCCCCCCGCACCGCTCAGGACGTCGGGGAGCCCGAGGAGGGCGTCATGTCCTGCGTGCCGATGACGGACAGCAGGCTCAGCTGGGCCGCGCCCTCCGTGCCCGGCGGGGCGCTGAACCACATCAGCCGCTGCCGCCCGTCCTCGCTGAACAGCCGGTGGCAGTCCAACTCGACGACCCCCAGGGTGGGATGCACGATGCGCTTGTGGTCGCTGCGCCGCAGCGCCACGTCGTGGGTGTCCCACAGCTCGGCGAACTCCTCGCTCCGCCGGCGCAGCGCCGCCACCATCCGGGTGACCTCGGCGTCGCTCCCGCGCCGGGCGGCGACGGCCTGGAGATCGGCGACGAAGACCCGGGAGTGGTGGGGGTGGTCCTCGGCCGGATAGAGGGAACGGGAGCCCGGGTCGGTGAACCAGCGGTAGACGAAGCTCGCCTCCGGGCCGCGCGGCGGCGGTCGCCGGCCGACGAGGGCGACGGCCAGCGAGTTCTGGGCGAGGGTCTCGTGCAGGTCGGTGATGATCTGGGCGGGGGTCGTCGTCAGCTGGTCCAACAGGCCGAGCAGCGCGGGCTGGACGTGCGCGGTCGGGCCGTGCGCCGCCGGCGGCACCGGCCGGTCGGCGAGACGGAACAGGTGGTCGCGTTCGTCGCCGTTCAGCCGCAGCGCGCGGGCCAGCGCGGCCACGACCTGGGCGGAGGGCTGGACGCCGCGTCCGCGCTCCAACTCGGTGTAGTAGTCCGCGGACAGCCCGGCCAGCTGGGCCACCTCCTCGCGCCGCAGGCCGGGCACACGGCGCCGCGGGCCGGCGGGCAGGCCCACCTCGGACGGGCGGACCCGGTCGCGCCGGGACTTCAGGAAGGCGGCGAGCGCGGCATGGTTCACGCCTCCATCCTCCCGCGCGGGGACCGGCGTGAGCCAGCCGCGAGCCAGGGGGTGGCGACCCCAGGGTGGAGAGAGCCGTGGTTGCCGCGGGCCGGCCGGACCACGCTGGGGACACGAGCGGGGCACCGTGCCGAGCACCACGCCGGGCCCTGGGGCCACGACCGTTCCGTCGGGGCCTTCCCCACCGACACCACCGAAGGAGCGTCCACCCATGTCATCCCAGGACATCGCGGACCGCCACGTCCCGTCCGGGTCCGGGGCCGGATCCGGGTCCGGCACCGACACCGAGCGGCCCCGCGTCGCCGTCGTCACGGGCGGCTCCCGCGGCATCGGCCGCGAGGCGGCGCGCCGCCTCGCCGCCGACGGCCTCGCCGTCGTGATCGGCTACGCGGGCAACCGCGAGTCGGCCGAGACCGCCGTCAAGGAGATCACCGCCGCCGGCGGCCGGGCCGTCGCCGTCCGGGCCGACGTCGCCGACGAACAGCAGGTCGCGGCGCTGTTCGACACGGCGGAGTCGGAGTTCGGCGGCGTCGACGTCGTCGTCCACGCGGCCGGGCGGATGTTGCTGGCGTCCGTCGCCACACTGGACCTGGACGCGTTGGACGCGCTCCACCGCACGAACGTCCGGGGCACCTTCGTCGTCGCCCAACAGGCCGCGAGGCGGGTCAGGGCCGGCGGCGCCGTCATCACCTTCTCCTCCTCCGTGGTCGGCCTGGCCTTCCCCGGATACGGCGCGTACAGCGCCAGCAAGGGCGCGGTCGAGGCGGTCACGCTGATCCTCGCGCGCGAGCTGCGCGGCCGGGACGTGACCGTCAACGCCGTCGCCCCCGGGCCCACCGCGACCGACCTGTTCCTCGACGGCAAGGACGAGGAGACCATCGCCCGGCTGGCCGCCCAGCCCCCGCTGGAGCGGCTGGGCACCCCCGCCGACATCGCCGAGGTCGTCGCCTTCCTGGCCTCCCCGGGCGGCCACTGGGTCAACGGTCAGGTCGTCCGCGCCAACGGCGGCATCGTCTGAGCGCCGGCCCTCGTCGGAGCAGGTGGTCGGCCCTGCCCGGGACGTGGCGCCGCGTTCCTCCTCGGCTCGGCACGGGTAGGGACAGGCCCGTGGGCCGCGTCCGGCCGCACCTCCCTCCCTGCCCCGCCCGGCGTTTCCGCACTGTCCGCCCTGTCCGTTCTGTTCGCTCTGTCCGCACACGGGGCGTTCCCCGCCGACCTCGCCTCGGTCCCGCGTGCGCGCCGCGCCGTCACCGACGCGTCGCCCGTCGGCTCCCGGCCGCGGCTCCGCGACGACCTGCGGCCGTCGACACCCGTGGCCTCGTGACCGACGCCGTCCGCCACGTCGCGTACCCGGCAGCGGCCAGACGGTCGCGCTGGTGCGCGGGCGGCCGACCGGCGCCACGGGATCGCCGTCACCGGCGACGGAACGCCGGAACCCCCGCCCCGGCCGCCCGGTTCGCCGCGTGGCTCGCGCCGCCGCGCCCCGCCGGGGGCGGCGGCCGACCGCGGTCGCCCAGCGCGCCGATAGGGTCCCGCCGTATGGCTGCCTCTCTCGCCGTGCTGGTCAACGGCCTGCCGGGCGCGGGGAAGACGACGCTGGCGGGTGCCCTGTCACGTCGCCTGTGCCTCCCGCTGCTGAGCAAGGACGTGGTCAAGGAGACCCACGCGGACGTGCTCGGATCCGAACCGCCCGACGGCCGCGCCCAGCGGCGGTGGAACGCGGCGCTCGGCGCGGCGGCCAGCGAGACGTTGTGGGCGCTGCTCGCGCTCGCGCCCGCCGGGGCCGTCCTGGAGTCGTGCTGGCCGGCCGACACCCGCCCGTTCGTGGCGCGGGGCCTGGCCCGCGCGGGGGACGTCCGTCCGGTCGAGGTCTGGTGCGAGGTGCCTGTGGCGACGGCGCGCCGCCGGTTCGAGGCCCGCCATCCCCGGCACCCCGTTCACGGCGCGCTGTTGACGGACGAGGAGTGGGAGGAGCGGTCCCGCGCGAGCCGCCCGCTCGCCCTCGGGCCGGTCCTCCGCCTCGACACGACCGTGCCCGTCGACGTCGACCGCGTCGCCTCCTGGATCGACGCGCACCGCGCCTGACGGCCGCCGCCGCCTCACCGTCGGCCCGGCCCGGCCCGGCCCGGCCCGGCCTGGCGGGGCGTGGGCGGCGGCCGAGCGGCCCGGCTACCGGTCCTGCCGCTGCCAGGCGGTGCGCAGGTCGTCCAGCGCCTGGTGGAAGCCAGGGAAGGTCTTCCTCACACACCCGGGGTCGTCCAGGGTGATGCCGGGGGTCCGCAGGCCGGTGACGCTGAAGGCCATGGCGATGCGGTGGTCGCCGTGACAGGCGATCGGGGCCGGACGGGGCCGCGCGGGGTGGATCTCGATCCAGTCCCGCCCGAGCCGGACCGGGACGCCGAGGGCCCGCAGGTTCTCGGCGCAGGCTTCGAGCCGGTCGCACTCCTTGATCCGGGTGTTGTAGACGTCCTCGACGCGGACGGGGCCGTCGGCGAACGGCGCGATGGCGGCGAGCGTGGGGACGGTGTCGGAGATGTCCCGCATGGTGACGGTGACGCCGGCCAGCCGCCCCCCGGGGGCGCCGGTCACCGTCACCTGGTCCGCCGTCAGCGTGACGTCCGCGCCCATCCGTCCGAGGACCTCGGCGAAGCGCAGGTCGCCCTGGAGGCTGCCCGAGCCGAGCCCGGGGACGGTGACGCTGCGGCCGGTGAGGGCGGCCGCCGCCAGGAAGTAGCTGGCGGTGGAGGCGTCCGGCTCGACGGTGTAGTCGGTGGCCGTGTACGGCCGGGCGGGCACCGAGAAGGTGTTCCCCTCGCGGTCCGCTCGCACGCCGAAGCGTTCCATCATCGCCAGGGTGATCTCCACGTACGGGGCCGAGACCAGGTCGGTCACGGTGATGGTGAGCCCTTCGGCGGTGAGCGGGCCGACCAGCAGGAGAGCGGTGAGGAACTGGGAGGACAGGCCGGCGTCCAGGGTGACGTGCCCGCCCTTGATCCCGTCGGCGTGGACGGTGAGCGGGTGGTGGCCCT
Source organism: Streptomyces sp. 4N509B (assembly GCF_052245655.1). Lineage (NCBI taxonomy): Bacteria > Bacillati > Actinomycetota > Actinomycetes > Kitasatosporales > Streptomycetaceae > Streptomyces > Streptomyces sp. 4N509B. The sequence continues at coordinate 34,319 of NZ_JBQQBZ010000043.1, read as the reverse complement.
CCTCCCCGTGGTGGACGAGGGTGACACCGAGCTCGCGCAGCGCCCCGGTGAGCGGGCCGAGCGGGCGGCGGCGCATCTGGGCGGAGGCGTCGAAGTGGAAGACGCCGCGACCGGCGGCGGCCAGCGCCGGCAGGAACCGGGCGGTGGTGGCGCCGTCGCGGCAGAAGACCGAGGCCTCCTCGACCGCGGGCCCCGCCGGGCGGCCCTCGACCGTCCACCGGTCCGCCTCCCGCTCCAGGCGGTAGCCGAGCGTGGCCAGTCCCTCGGCGAATCCCGTCGAGTCGTCCGAGACCAGGGGCCGGCGCAGCACCGTGGTGCCGCGCGAGGCCGCCGCCAGGAAGAGCGCGCGGGCCGTGACGGACTTCGAGCCGGGTATGTCCACGATCGTCATGGCGCCGAGCCTAGGACGCGCCCGGCGCGTCGCGGCGGGGCGTCCGGACCGTGGATGGGGGTGCGGCGGGGACGCGAGGACAGGGGCGGGGGCGAGGGGACGTCGCGTCAGGTGAGCCGGTGACGGACCCAGACGCACGGTTCGCAGTAGACCGCGTGGTCGTGGGCCGTGTCGCAGTGAACGGGGACGAGCGCGCCCGGCACCTCCACCGGGCCCGTGGCGTCGAACGGCAGGCCGGTCCACGCGCGCCAGTCCGCGAGGGTGCCGGGGATCGTCATCGCCCGGACCGACACCCCGGCGACCTCGCCGCCGGCCCGCACGTGGACGCGCAGCCACGGATCGACCGGCAGGCCGTCGTCCCTGCGCAGCCGGGCGTAGTCGGCGATCGACACGTTGGCGTGGAGGTGCTTGGCGCTGGGCCTGACCGGCGCGACCAGGCTGGTGAAGCCCGACGCGGCGGCGTTGCGGCGCATCGCGTCGAGCATGAGCGAGGACAGGCCCGTGCCCCTGAGATCCGGCCGGACGGAGATCTCCAGCGCGGACACGAGCGTGCCCCGGCGGCCGGCGAGCCGGTCGAGCGCCGCCGTCAGGATGACCTCGTCCCAGCCGCCGGGCGGCAGCGCCTCCTCCGGGTCGCCGTCCCAGGTGAACGGCACGCTGTAGCCCTTGGCGACCAGCCGGTCTGGTCGGTCCCGGTCGATCGCGATCAGGACGAACTCGGGGAACGCCGTCTCCGCGTCGGTGAAGTAGAGCGGGGCGACCGGGTCCTCCAGCATGAACCGTGGCCAGTCGTTGAAGTCGCCGAGCAGCGGCACGAGATCGGGCCGTTCGGCGGCGGTGGTCACCAGCAGATCCATGGCCTACTCCGTCGGGGTCGCGCGATCCTGGCCGCGCACGCTACCGGTCCGGCCTCGGCGCCACACGTTGTTTTCGCCTCGCCGCTCGGGTCCTCCGTGCCCTCCGTTGGCCCGCCGCCCCTCGCCGCCATCCCGCGGCCCCGTGCCACGGTGCGGGGAACGGTTCGGCGCTCCCCGAACCGTGGCTGCGCCATCATGGGCCCCATGGCTCCGCTCGCCGACACCGCCGCGCTGTTCGCCGACCGCACCCGGGCGGCCTTCTGCCAGGCCCTGCTCGACGGCCGTGCCTGGACCGCCGGCGAACTCGCGCGGCACGCGGGGGTGCGGCCCTCCACCGCCAGCGAGCAGCTCTCGCGCCTCGTCGCCGCCGGCGTGCTGGCGGAGGAGCGCCAGGGCCGGCACCGCTACGTGCGGCTGGCCGGCCCCGAGGTCGCCGCCCTGGTCGAGGCCCTCACCTCCTACGCCGCCCCCTCGCATGCCCCCGAGGCCCGGCCGCGCGGACTGCGCGCGTCGACCCGGCTCGGCGCCGAGGCCCGCGCCCGCACCTGTTACGACCACCTGGCGGGGCGACTGGGCGTGACGCTGGCGGACGCGATCATCGCCCGCGGCCTGGTCGCCGACGACTCCGGGCTCGCCGTCACCCCGCGGGGGCGCGCGTGGCTGGCCGACGCCCTCGGACACACCTGGCCCGCCGGCGCCCGGCGGCCGCTGGTCCGCGGCTGCCTGGACTGGACGGAGCGTCGCACCCACCTCGCCGGAGTGCTGGGCGCCGCCCTGTGCACGACCGCGTTGGAGCGGGGGTGGGTGCGGCGTGTCGGCTCGGGGCGCGCGGTGAAGGTGACGCCGGAAGGGGGAGAGGCGTTCCGGGAGCTGCTGGGTGTGGAGGTCCAGCTCCTCTCCGACACGTGAGCGGGGCGCGGAGCCGACCGGCGCCGCCCGCTGCCGCCCACGGCCCCGCGTGGTCGCCGGCCCGGTTCGGCGTCCGCGCTCCGCGGTCATTCCGCCGTTCTTCGGGGGGAGGCCGAGGTCAACAGGTCCTTCGCACGCACCCCGTCGGCACCCGAGCTGCGTCGAGAGAACGTCGACTTCGACGCGCTCCGTCCCCGCCGACGAGTGCGGCCCCGAGCCCTTCGCCGCCCCGGGGACGACGCCCCGTTCACCCACACGGCCCCTGCACCCGGGCGCGGCGGGCCGGCTCGTTCGCACTGTAGAAGTACGGACGGACGGCACGGGAACGGACGGCAGGCACCGCCACGGCGGCGGACCCACGAGCAGCGGGCGGCGGGATCGACACATGGGCGGCGACGACACCACACCGACCGGGAACCCCGGCGGCGACGCCGGCCTCGCCTGCCTGGTGACCGGCGCGAGCGGCTACATCGGCGGCCGGCTCGTCCCCGAACTGCTCGACGCCGGCCACCGGGTGCGCTGCCTGGCCCGCACCCCGGCCAAGCTCCGCGACCACCCGTGGGCCGGCCGGGTCGAGGTCGTCCGGGGCGACGTCACCGACCCCGACTCGATCGCGCGGGCCCTGCGCGGCATGGACGTGGCCTACTACCTCGTCCACGCCCTCGGCACCGGGCGCGGCTTCGAGGAGACCGACCGCGAGGCGGCCCACATCTTCGGCGAGCAGGCCCGCAGGGCGGGCCTCGCCCGGCTGGTCTACCTGGGCGGGCTGACGCCCGAGGCGGTGCCGGCCAGCGAGCTGTCGCCGCACCTGCGCTCCCGCGCCGAGGTCGGCCGCATCCTGCTCGACTCGGGCGTGCCGACGGCCGTGCTGCGCGCCGCCGTGATCATCGGCTCCGGATCGGCCAGCTTCGAGATGCTGCGCTACCTCACCGAGCGCCTGCCGGTGATGGTCACCCCGCGCTGGGTGCACACCCGCATCCAGCCGATCGCCGTGCGCGACGTGCTGCGCCTGCTGACCGGCTGCGCCGGCCTCCCCCCGGAGGTGAACCGCGCCTTCGACGTCGGCGGGCCCGACATCCTGACGTACTACGACATGATGCGCCGCTACGCCGCCGTGGCCGGCCTGACCCGCCGGCTGATCCTTCCCGTGCCCGTCCTCAGCCCCGGCCTGTCCAGCCAGTGGGTCGGCCTGGTGACGCCCGTCCCGGCCCGGATCGCCCGCCCCCTGACGGAGTCCCTGCGGCACGAGGTGGTGTGCCGGGAGAACGACGTCGAACGGTACGTGCCGAGCCCACCCGGTCACCCCCTCGGCTTCGACCGCGCCGTCGCCCTGGCGCTGGAACGCGTCCGCGACGCCCAGGTCAGCACGCGTTGGTCCTCCGCCGCCGTGCCCGGCGCCCCCAGCGACCCGCTGCCCACCGACCCCGACTGGGCCGGCGGCAGCCTCTACACCGACGTGCGGGAACGGGACGCCGAGGTCGCCGCGGCGACGCTGTGGAACGTCATCGAGGGCATCGGCGGGGAGAACGGCTGGTACTCCTTCCCGCTGGCCTGGGCCGTGCGCGGCTGGCTCGACCGGCTGCTGGGCGGCGTCGGGCTGCGGCGGGGGCGGCGGGACGCCCGGCGGCTGAGGGTCGGCGACTCGTTGGACTTCTGGCGGGTGGAGGAGATCGAACGCGGCCGGCTGCTCCGGCTGCGCGCGGAGATGCGCCTGCCCGGCCTGGCCTGGCTGGAGATGCGGGTGGAGGGGCCCGACGACGAAGGCGGCGACGGCGAAGGCGGCGACGGCGGCAACGGCAGGCCGGCGGGCGGCGTGCGCTACGCGCAGCGGGCCGTGTTCCATCCCCGCGGTCTCCTCGGCCACCTGTACTGGTGGAGCGTGTCGCCCTTCCACGCCCTCGTCTTCGGCGGCATGGCCCGCAACATCGTCCGCGCCGCCCAACGCGCCGCCCCCGCGCCGCCACCCGGTGGAGGCGCGGCCAGCCCCGCCTCCGCCTCCGCCTCCGACGAGGGCACGGCGGCCGGCCACCCGCGTGTCCGTGCCGGCTCCCGCCGTCCACCCCGGAGAGGCTGACGCCATGCGCGCCTCGGTCGTCCTGTTCACCGCCGACCTGCGCCTGACCGACCATCCGCCGCTGCGCGCGGCCCTGGAGGCGTCGGACGCCGTCGTGCCGCTGTTCGTGAGGGACCGTGCCGTCACGGCGGCCGGCTTCGACACGCCCAACCGCCGCGCCTTCCTCACGGACTGCCTGGCCGACCTCGACACCCGGCTGCGCGAGCGCGGCGGGCGGCTCGTCGTGCGCTCCGGCGACGTCGTGCGGGAGACGTGCCGGGTCGCGGCCGAGGTGGACGCCGACGCGGTGCACCTGGCGGCCGGCCACAGCGGGTACGCGGCGCGCCGGGAGCGGCGGCTGCGCTCCGCGCTGGCGGCGGACGGCCGCCGGCTGGTGGTGCACGAGGCCGTCACCGTCGCCGTGCCGCCCGGGACGGTGACCCCCGCCTCCTCCGACCACTACGCGGTCTTCACCCCGTACCACAGGCAGTGGGCGCGGGTGCCGCTGCGGGACGTCGTCGGCGCCCCGCGCCGGGTGCCCGTGCCCGAGGAGGTCGCCGGCGAGCCGGTACCCCCGTCCGACGCGCGCGGCGGGGAGTCGCCCGCCCTGCCGGCCGGAGGGGAGAGCGCGGCACGCCGACGGGTGAGGGCCTACTGGCGCGACGGCCTCGACGCGTACGGCGCCACCCACGACGACCTGGCCGCCGACGCCACCTCCCACCTCTCCGCCCACCTGCACTTCGGCACCCTCTCCCCGGTGGAGCTCGTGCACCGGGCGCGCGCCCACGGCGGCGAGGGCGCCGAGGCGTTCGTCCGGCAGCTCGCGTGGCGTGACTTCCACCGCCAGGTCCTCGCCGCCCGGCCGCGCGCCGCCCACGCCGACTACCGCGCCCGGGGCGACCGCTGGCGCACCGAGCGCACGGCCGGCGCCGACGTCGACGCCTGGCGGGAGGGCCGCACCGGGTACCCGGTCGTCGACGCGGCCATGCGACAGCTGCGGTACGAGGGCTGGATGCACAACCGCGCCCGGCTGCTGACCGCCAGCTTCCTCACCAAGACCCTCTACGTCGACTGGCGGATCGGCGCCGCCCACTTCCTGCGCTGGCTGGTCGACGGCGACCTCGCCAACAACCAGCTCAACTGGCAGTGGGTCGCCGGCACCGGCACCGACACCCGCCCCAACCGTGTCCTCAACCCGGTCACCCAGGGCAGGAGGTACGACCCGGACGGCACCTACGTGCGCCGCTGGGTCCCGGAACTCGCCGGCGTCGCCGCCCGCTTCGCGCACCAGCCGTGGCGGCTGCCGGAGCCGGAGCGCGCCGCCCTGGACTACCCCGACCCGGTCGTCGACCTCTCCGACGGCCTCGACCGCTTCCGGCGCGCCCGAGGAGGGAACGGCGCGGGCGGCGAAGACGAGGAGAGGAGTGAAGACGGGGAGAGGGGCGGAGCGACGTGAGTGAGGCACCGGCATGACCACCCCGCACTGGCTCTTCGGCGACCACCTCGGCCCCCACTTCCTCACCCCCGGCAAGGACGGCCCCGCCCGCGACGCCCCGGTCGTGCTGGTCGAGGCCCGCTCGGTGTTCCGCCGGCGCCGCTTCCACCGCGCCAAGGCCCACCTGCTGCTCTCCGCGATGCGCCACCGGGCGGCCGAGCTCGGCGACCGCGCCGTCCACGTCCGCGCCGAGACCTACCGCGAGGGCCTGCGCGAGGCCGTGGGCGACGGCACCGTGACCGTCCACCACCCCACCTCCCACGCCGCCCTGCGCCTGGTCCGCTCCCTGCCACGCGTCCGGGTGCTGCCGGCCCGCGGCTTCCTGCTGCCGCACGCGACGTTCCGGGCCTGGGCGGACGGGCGCGGCGGCGGGCGGCTGCGGCAGGAGGACTTCTACCGCTGGATCCGCCACGAGCTGGACCTGCTGATGGACGGCGACGCCCCGGCCGGCGGGCGCCTCAACCACGACCACGCCAACCGCGAGCCGCCCCCGAAGGGGGCCCGCACCCTCGACGCCCCCGCGCCCTACCGGCCCCGCGAGGACGCGATCGACGAGGAGGTGCGCGAGGACCTCGACCGCTGGGAGCGGGAGGAGGGCATCCGTTTCGTCGGCCGGGACGGGCCGCGCCGCTTCCCCGCCAGCCGCCGCGAGGCCCTGGCCGCGCTGCGCCGGTTCGTCAGGCACCGGCTCGCCGGCTTCGGCCCGCACGAGGACGCGATGCTCGCCGCCGACCCGGTGATGAGCCACAGCCTGCTGTCGTCCTCCCTCAACCTCGGCCTGCTCCATCCCGCCGAGTGCGTCGCCGCCGCCGAGGACGCCTGGCGCGCCGGTCGGGCGCCCGTCGCCAGCGTCGAGGGCTTCGTCCGCCAGGTCGCGGGCTGGCGCGAGTACGTGTGGCAGCTGTACTGGTACGTCGGCGACGCCTACCGCCACCGCAACGCCCTGGGGCACCACGCGCCGCTGCCCGCGTGGTTCCGCGAGCTCGACGCGGACGGCGTCACCGCGCGCTGCCTGGCCACCGTCCTCGCCCAGGTGCGCGACACCGGCTGGACACACCACATCCCCCGGTTGATGGTGCTCGGCGGTTTCGCCCTCCAACGCGGCTGGGACCCCCTGGCGGTGACGGACTGGTTCCACCGCTCGTTCGTCGACGGGTACGACTGGGTGATGCTGCCCAACGTCGTCGGCATGTCCCAGTACGCGGACGGCGGCCGGACGACCACCAAGCCGTACACCTCGGGCGGCGCCTACATCCACCGCATGAGCGACCTGTGCGGCGGCTGCGCCTACCGCCCCACCGACCGCACCGGGCGGCGGGCCTGCCCGTACACCACCGGCTACTGGACCTTCGCCCACCGCCACCGCGAGCTGCTCGCCGGCAACCAGCGCACCGCCCGCGTCGTCCGCGGCCTGGACCGGCTCGGCGACCTCGACGAGGTGCTGCGCACCGACCGCCGGTGGGAGCAGGGCCCGCCCTGACCGGCCCCTCGGCCACGCGGCGCCCACGCCGGCCAGGCCCGGGCGGACCGCGCGCCGGAGGTCGAAATCCGGTCGGCCCCGTGGCGGCGGGCGCGGGAAGGGTTGACACCCGCCCCGGCTGTCTCCATGGTGACCACGGGAGCACTTGAGAGCGCTCTCACCCTTACGGGACACGGGTGAGAGCGCTCTCGCCTCAGCCCTGTCACGCCACCCCCACCGGAGGCACACCGTGTTACTGAACCGCAGAAGACGACCGTTCACCTCCGCGGCCCTGCTCCTCACCACACTCGCCGTGCTCGGCACGATGCTCGGCGGCGCGGGCAGCGCCAGCGGGTCGGTGCCCCCCACGCCCAGTGGCTGGTCCCTGGTCTGGAGCGACGACTTCAACGGCCCGGCCGGCTCGCTGCCCTCCGGCACCAACTGGAGCATCCAGACGGGCCACGGCTACCCCGGCGGCCCCGCCAACTGGGGCACGGGAGAGATCCAGGAGTACACCGCCTCTCCCAACAACGTGAGCCTCGACGGCAACGGCAACCTCCGCATCACCCCGCGCCGGGACTCCGCCGGCAACTGGACCTCCTCCCGCATCGAGACCCACCGCGCCGACTTCAAGGCCCCGGCCGGCGGCACGCTCCGCATCGAGGGACGCATCCAGATGCCCAACGTCACGGGTGACGCCGCGCTCGGCTACTGGCCGGCGTTCTGGGCGCTGGGCTCGCCCTACCGCGGCAACTACTGGAACTGGCCGGCCATCGGCGAGTTCGACATCATGGAGAACGTCAACGGCATCAACAGCGTCTGGGGCGTGCTGCACTGCGGCGTGAACCCCGGCGGCGACTGCCACGAGACCAACGGCCTCGGCGCCAGCCGCACCTGCCCGGGAGCGAGCTGCCAGTCGGCGTTCCACACCTACCGCTTCGAGTGGGACCGCTCCGTCTCCCCCCAGCAGTTCCGCTGGTACGTCGACGACCAGCAGTACCACTCCGTGAGCCAGAACCAGGTGTCCGCCACGACCTGGGCCAACATGACCGAGCACGCGGGATACTTCATCCTCCTGAACGTCGCGATGGGCGGCGCCTTCCCCAACGGCGTCCAGGGCGGCGCCACCCCCACGGCCGCGACCGTGCCCGGACACCCGATGGTCGTCGACTACGTCGCGGTCTGGTCGCGCGGCGGCGGTGACGACGGCGGCGGTGACGGCGGCACCAGCCAGCGCTACCTCACCGCGGGCGGCGGCCTCGGCGCCGCCGGCTCCTCGCCGGCCACGGCGACCCTCGCCTCGGCGGGCGGCGCCAACCACGACGGCACGGTCACGAACCCGCAGACCTTCACCGCCAGCGGCCTCACCGGCTCCCACACCGGCGGCTCCACGGCGTTCGACCTCCTCGTCGACGCCGGCACCGCGGTCGCGGTCGGCCAGCAGGTGCGCGTGAGCTACGACCACACGGGCAACGGCTCGTGGGACCGCACCGAGACCTACCACTACTTCGCCACGGACCCCGTCAACGGCTACGAGCACTACACCGAGGGCCGGGGCCTGAAGTCGGTCACCGGTAGCCACGCCGACCTCGCGGGCGGACGGGTGCGCGTGGAGGTCTGGAACGCCATCGGCAACGCCCCGAGCACGCTGGGCGTCGGCAACCAGTCCTTCGTCCGCATCCCCTTCGACCTCGGCTGACGCACCACTCCACCCCTCCGCGAGGGCCGCCCCCACCTGCCGGGGGCGGCCCTCACACACCGCGGGCCGGCCCGTGTGCGGACCGGCGAGGCGGCCGGACCGGGGGGTGAGCTGCCTCACACCCCCTCACAGGTGTCACAGAACCAGACCCCGCGGTGTCTCGTGGGCGAACCGTCAGAACGAACGACGGAACGAAGGAGAGACACCATGGCTGGGAACACCGATGTGGTCGTGATCGGCGGCGGATACGCCGGCGTCATGGCGGCCAACCGCCTGACGCTGCGCGAGGACGTGACCGTGACGCTCGTCAACCCGCGCCCGACCTTCGTCCACCGCGTCCGCCTCCACCAGCTGGTGGGCGGCTCCGACGACGCGGTCGTCGACTACGGCGACGTGCTGGCCGAGGGCGTCCGGCTGGTCGTCGACACCGTCACGCGGATCGACGCCCCCGAGCGCACCGTCGCGCTCGCGTCCGGCGGCACGGTCTCCTACGACTACCTGGTCTACGCCGTGGGCAGCGGCAGCGCCGACCCGAGCGTCCCGGGCGCGGCAGCGTTCGCCTACCCGATCGCCAGCCTGGAGGAGGCGCGGCGGCTGCGGCCGGTCCTCGACGCCACGCCCGCCACGGCGACGGTGACGGTCGTGGGCGCCGGCCCGACCGGCATCGAGACCGCCGCCGAACTGGCCGAGGCCGGCCGCGCCGTGACCCTCGTCTGCGGCGGGGTGCTCGGCCCCTACCTGCACCCGCGGGGGCGGCGCTCGGTGGCCAGACGCCTGGCCAGGCTCGGCGTGACCGTGCTCGACGGCCCCGACACGACCGTGACGGAGGTGACGCGCGACGCGGTGCGCCTTCGCGACGGCCGCGAGCTGCCGAGCGGCGTGACCGTCTGGACCGCCGGCTTCGGCGTGCCCGACCTGGCCGCGCGCAGCGGGCTGACCACCGACGCCCTGGGCCGCCTCCTCACCGACGAGACGTTGACGAGCGTGGACGACCCGCGCGTCGTCGCGGCCGGCGACTCGGCGGCGCCCTCCGGGCTGCCGCTGCGGATGAGCTGCCAGGCCGCGATCCCGCTCGGCGCACGGGCCGCCGACACGGTGCTCAGCCGCCTCGCGGGGGAGCCGCCCGCGCCCCTGAACCAGGTCTTCGCCGGCCAGTGCATCAGCCTGGGCCGACGCGCCGGCATCTTCCAGTTCGCGCACCGGTACGACGTCGCCGTGTGGTTCCACGTCGCCGGCCGACCCGGCGCGCGGCTCAAGGAGAAGGTGTGCCGGGGCATCGTCGAGCACCTGGCCGGCGAGGCGCGCAAGCCCGGGGCGTACCGCCTGCACCGCGTGTCGGGAGGCGCCACGCGTCAGCGGCTGCTGGACTCCGTCCGCGACGAGGCCCAGGCCGCCGCCGAGCGCGCCGCCTGAAGGGGGGACCGTGAGGTGGACGCAGGGGTGAGGAACGTCGGTGCGCGGCGGGCCACCGGGAGGGAGGGGGGTGACGCCGTGGGCGACCACGCCACCGACCCGGCGACCGAGACGTTCCTCGCCCACCGCAGGCTGCTGTTCACCGTCGCCTACGAGATGCTCGGCTCGGCGGCCGACGCGGAGGACGTCCTCCAGGAGACCTGGCTGCGGTGGGTCGGGGTCGACCCGGATCGGGTGCGTGACCAGCGCGCCTACCTGGTGCGGATCACCACCCGGCAGGCGCTCAACCGGCTGCGCGCCGTGCGACGCCGCCGGGAGGCGTACGTCGGCCCCTGGCTGCCCGAGCCGATGCTGACCGCGCCCGACGTGGCCGAGGACGTCGAGCTCGCCGAGAGCGTGTCGATGGCGCTCATGCTCGTGTTGGAGACGCTGTCCCCGACGGAGCGCGCCGTCTTCGTGCTGCGGGAGGCGTTCGACGTCGGCTACGACGAGATCGCCGCCGCCGTCGACCGCTCTCCCGCCGCCGTCCGCCAGATCGCGCACCGCGCCCGCCGGCACGTCGACGCCCGCCGGCGCCGCACGGTGGTCTCCGCGAGCGAGACGCGCGCGGCCCTGGAGTCGTTCCGGCGCGCGGTCGAGACCAGGGACCTGAAGGGCCTCCTCGACGTCCTCGCCCCCGACGTCGTGCTGGTGAGCGACGGCGGCGGCGTCCGGCACGCCGCGCTGCGGCCGGTCAGCGGCGCCCGGAAGGTGAGCCGGCTCTTCCTCGGCGGCCTCGGCCGGGTCGAGGGCACGCTCACCGGCGAGCCGACGGTGGTCAACGGCGGCCCGGCGCTCCTGGTACGCCTCGACGGCGAGCTCGACGGCATCATGGCGCTGCGCGTCGAGGACGCCCGCATCACCGGCCTGTACTACGTGCGCAACCCGGAGAAGCTGACCCACCTCGCCGCCACGACCCCGCTCACCCTTCGGTGACCCCCGGCGGCGGACCGGCCGCCCGCACGGCGTCGAGGAGCTCCCAGACGGCGCGGGCGCGTTGGTACATCGGGACCCGGCAGCGGGTCGGGTCCTCGACCTCCCACGCCTCGGGGGCACCGAACCAGTACCCGGTCGTGTCGTCCTGCCAGACGCGGTGCCACACGTCCCGGCCCAGCCGCAGGCCGGCCTGTTCGAGGGCGGGGTCGGCCGCCCTGCGGCCCCAGTGGACCATCGTGGCGGCGAGCACGTAGCTGACGCCGAGCCACACCTCCCGCTCGTGGTGGAACTCGCTGAGATCCTCGCTGGGGCTGCCGTCGGGGCGGCGGACGTTGGCGGCGCCGACGCCGCCGAAGGGCTGGACGAGGCGCTCCTGACAGCGGCGCAGGTGGGAGGCGACGCGCGCGGGGTCCAGGAGGGGCGGCAGGCCGGTGGCGTCGGCGTACCGCTGCCCGAGGAAGGCGTCTGCCATCAGGTCGGGGGTGGCCGCGTTGTACCAGTAGTAGCCGTGCTCGGCGTCCCACAGTTCCCGCTCGGCCGCCTCCCGCGCCCTGGCGCGCTCCGCCCCGACCTCCCGGGCCACCGCGTGCTCGCCCCGGGCCTTCGCCATCGCCTCCAGCGCGGCCAGCGCCCCGAGCCACAGCACCGCGTTGAACAGGCGGTTGTCGCGGTACTCCGAGCTCTTCATCTCGCTCAGTCCGTCGTCGTTGACGTCGGTGGTGCGCTGGTAGTGGTAGGTGCGCAGCAGCGCGGGCCAGCACGCGTCGAGGAACGCGTCGTCGCCGCTGGCCACCCAGTGGGCGTGGACCTGCTGGACGAACTTCGGGGAGAACTCGCCCCAGGGCGTCGTCCTGCGGGCGGTGTCGCCCTCCCCGTACGGATACATCGTGGCGTAGGCGTCGTAGGCGAACCACGGGTCGCCGTGGGGTGAGCCCGCGTCGTGCGGGACGCTGCCGTCGGGGGTGTCCATGACGAAGTCGGCGTAGCCGAGTTGGACGTCGCGCTCGATCGCCGGCCACAGCTCGCGGTAGGCGGCCGCGACGTGGTGCCGCACGTCGTAGGTCTCCGCGTACGGGTAGTCCTGTGCCTCCAGCACGAAGTGCAGGTGCTGGCCGGGGCGGGCGCCGAAGCGCTTGGGCCTGGTGACGCAGCCGTTCTCCCAGAACGAGCCCCCGAACGTCGTGTAGAACAGCTCGTTGAGCGCGCCCTGCCGCAGCCACGTGGGGACGCGGGGGTCCTCGGCGATCGGGGTCGTCCACGCCTCGACGTCCGCCAGCCACCGCTCCCAGGAGGCCAGGCCCCGCCGGGCCAGCTCGACCGCGCGCGCGGGCTCGGCGGCGTCGCGGTCGGCGTGCCGACGGCGCCAGCGCGTCCCGCCGGCGAACTCCACGAGCGGGAACTCCCAGGCGAGGACGAAGGGGACCACGGCCGTCTCGCCGGGGTCGAGGTCGAACGCGACGGCGAGCGCGGCGGCGGGCAGCGTGCTCGCGGCGCCCGAGACGTCGGGGTCGAGGCGGCCGTCCTCGGCGAAGTCGCGCCAGAGGGCGGCGCCGTCGCCCGCGCCGTCCCAGCAGGGCACGGCGGTGACGGTGCCGCGCCCGGCGGCGCCGCCCGCGACGCCGGCGGTGGCGACGGCCCAGGCGGTGCCCTCCGTCTCGACGGGGTTGGCGGGGTCGTTGGCGCGCAGCAGCACGGCCGTGACCTCGCCAGCCGCGTCGGTGGCCGGCTCGTTGACCAGGCCGGTGCGGGGGCACACCAGCGGGTCGTCCGCGCCGGGCAGGTCGAACATGATCTCGTTCGCCCGCTCGCGTCTGGCCAGCCCCTCGGGGTCGGTGTAGGTGGCGTTGGGGAAGGTGAACATGAACGACAGGCGGGCCCGTTCGGCCCGCCGGTTGTGGGCGCGGAGCAGGAAGACCGCGACGGGCAGGGCGCTCTCCTCGTACCGCTCCCTGATCACGGGGCTGAAGAAGCGCAGCGACAGGGCGGTGGCGAACGGCTCGTAGGCGCACCAGCCCTGCGGGAAGAGGGCGGCGTACTCCCCGTCGCCCGGCGCCAGGCGCGGCCAGGCGGGCAGCACGTCCTCGGTGGCGAGGGTGCGGGCGGTCGCGGGCGCGTCGCCGATCCGCTCGCGCACGTGGAACGCGGCCTGCGGCAGGAAGCGCTCCTCCAGCCGGCCCGGTTTCATGTTCCACGGGCCGAAGGAGCCGCAGAGGTTGAGCATGAAGCCGCCGGCGCCGATGCCGCCGAGCGGTATGCCGCGCTTGGTGCGGTCGGGGGTGGTGCGGCCGCTGTGGTGCTCCTCGACCCGCAGCGCGGCGGCCGGCCGGTCGCCGAGGCGGCGCCGCCAGGCGCAGTCGGGGACCGGCCAGAAGGCGGGCGGCGGCGACGGCCGCGGTGGCGTGCCGGCGGGCGCGCCGTCGGGGGTGGCGGGGCGGGCGGTGGGCATGGTGCCTCCTTGCGTCTGGTCGGGCCTGACCTGACATCGCCGGGCCGGCTTGCTGGCCGGGACCGGGCGGGGACGGCGGACGGTGGCGGGGGTGCGGCGTCGGGCTCGGGGGTGCGGGGTCGGGGTCGGGTGGACGGTGGGGGCGCGGCGTCAGCGGGGTGGGGGCGCCGCCGAGTCCCGGAGGACGAGGTCGACGGGGAGTTCGACGGGCTCCACCGGCGTGCCGGCGATCAGCGCCAGGACCTGCTCGGCGGCGACGCGGCCGAGTTCCCGCAGCGGCTGGCGCACCGTGGTGAGGGCGGGCACGGTGGCCCGCGCCACGTCCACGTCGTCGAAGCCGACGACCGACATCGCGCCGGGGACGGCGATGCCCACGCCGGTCGCGTGCCGGATGGCGCCGGCCGCCACGTAGTCGTCGCCGCCGAGGAGGGCGGACGGCCGCTCCAGGCCGGCGGCGTCGCTGGCCGCGAGGAGCGCGCGCAGGCCGTCCTCGCCGCCCTCGATCGTGTAGGGCACGCGGTGCACCCACGCCTCGGCGACGCGCAGGCCGTGGGCGGCGGCGGCACGGTAGAAGGCGACGAGCCTGAGGTCGGCGTCGACATGGCCGCCGGGCCCCGCGAGGTAGGCGATCCGCCGGTGACCGAGCTCGGCCAGGTGCGCCACCAGGCGCGCGACGCCGCCGGCGTGGTCGACGGTGACGCGCGCGGCGGACACCGCGCCGGCGTCCGCGTTGATCGTGACCACGGGCACGCCGACGCGGGCCAGCGCCGTGGCGTACTCGCCGTACCCGCTCCACTGGGGGATCACGACGAACCCGGCCGGGCTGCCGGAGGCCGCGACGGTCGCCAGGCGTTCGGCGATCTCTCCGGGCGCGCCCGTCAGGGCACTGAAGCGCAGGCCGTACCCGGCCGACTCCAACGCCTGGAGGGCGCCGCGCACCAGCGGGTAGAAGAACGAGCAGCCCTCGGTCAGCTCGGGCGCGTCGGGCCGGTTGAGGATCCACAGTCCGACGGTGCGGGAACGTCCGGTGCGCAGCATGCTGCCGCCGGCCTGCGGCACGTAGCGCAGCTTCCGCGCGGCGTCGCGGACGGCCTGGCGGGTGCTGCTCCTGACCGGCCCGTCGCGCAGCGCCTGTGAGGCGGTCGCGACGGAGACGCCCGCCAGGGCGGCGACGTCGCGGAGCGTGGGCCGGGAGGGCCGGCCGCCGGCCGCCTCGCCGGCCGGGCCGTCACGGTCACCGTCACCGTCGCGAGGCGCCGGGCTGTCCTGTGTGCTCATGTGCTGCCCCCCGGAAGCCAAGAACGTTTTAGAAGCTGTCGTCGGGCTCGGAAGCATAGCGCACGACACGTCAGCCTGTGGTTACACAACAGCCAACAGCCCTCGTTTGAAGTGCTCTTGACACTCCGAAAACCTCATCCATATCGTTTTAGAGGTCTCGGAGCTTCACTGTGCTGCTGGCTGGGCGGCCACCGGACCGTCGCACGACGCACGGACGTAAGGACCGCACAGAGAACCGCACAGAGGGAGTGGCCGCACGATGAGGCCGACACGCAAGCGCCGCCCGCACGCCTGGATCCGCACGCTGGCCGTCCTCCCGCTCCTCGCCGCCGGCTGCTCCGGCGGCGACGGCACGGGCACGGGGACGGGCCCGAACGCCGGGTGCGAGCCCGCGAACGAGAAGGTGACGATCGAGTTCTGGTCGTGGGTTCCCGGCATCGAGGAGGCCGTGGACCTGTGGAACGCCGAGAACCCCCGCATCCAGGTCGAGTTGCGCCAGGTGCCCGACGGCGTCTCCGGCACCTACCAGAACTACAGCAACGCCGTCCGCGCCGGGCAGGGCGCGCCCGACCTCGGCATGATCGAGTACGACACCCTCCCCTCCTTCCGCCTCCAGAACGCCCTGACCGACATCGGGCCGTGTGGCGCCGCCGCGGCGCGGGACGCGTTCGCCGACTTCACCTGGCCCCTGGTCACCTTCGGGGAGGAGGAGGCGGTGTACGGGCTGCCCCAGGACACCGGGCCCATGGTCATGTACTACCGCGCGGACCTCTTCCGCGAGTACGGCATCGAAGTCCCCGAGACGTGGGAGGACTTCGCCGAGGCGACACGGCAGGTGCGGGCGCGCGACGCCGACGTCTCCCTCACCAACCTCGCCACCACGGACGTCGCGAACTGGTTCGCCGGCCTGGCCTGGCAGAACGGCGCCCAGTGGTTCCAGCGCGACGCCGAGGGCTGGAGCGTCAGCATCGACGACGACGCCACCAGGGAGGTCGCCGAGCTGTGGCAGGGGATGATCGACGAGGGCACCCTCAGCGACGTCCACTCCTACAGCGAGGCGTGGAACCGCGCCCTGGCCGAGGGCGAGTTGCTGAGCTGGGTCAGCGCCGCATGGGGCGGCAAGCTGGTCGAGCTGGGCGCGCCCTCGACCGCCGGCGACTGGGCCGTGGCACCGCTGCCGCGCTGGGAGCCCGGCGCTCCCACCGCCGCCAACTGGGGCGGCTCCGCCTACGCCGTCTTCGCCACCTCCGACCACCCCTACGAGGCCACCCGGTTCGCGCTCTGGCTCACCACCCAGCCCGAGGCGGTGGAGATCCTCAACGAGCGGGGCGGCGCCTACCCCGCGGCGCTGGCCGGCCAGGAACTGCCCGCGCTCTCCGCGCCCCAGGAGTTCTTCGGCGGCCAGCGCGTCTACCAGGAGGTCGTCAACGAGGCCGCCGCGGACGTCGACCACGACTGGGTGTGGGGCCCCACGATGAGCGCCACCTACGCGACGCTCCAGGACGAGATCGCCCGGGTGCTCGACGGGGACCAGACCCTGCCCGAGGCGGTGGCGGCGACGCAGCGGCAGACGGTCGAGGACATGGAGGCCCAGTCCCTCACGGTGACGACGCCGTGACCGCGCCGTCGACCACGCGGCCGCGCGGGCCGCGACGGGCGGCGGCCGGCGGTCGCGGTCGTGGCCGCGAGGACGGGCAGGGGCAGGGGCAGGGACGCCGGCGAGGGCGTGGGCGACGCGGCCTGGTCGCCGCCGGCTTCCTCTCGCCCTTCCTGCTGCTCTTCGCCGTCACCTACCTCGCTCCCGCCGCGTACGCGCTCCACCGCAGCTTCTTCGTCGTCGAACGGGACGGGCCCTTCGGCGCTCCGCGCGAGGTCTTCGGCGGTCTGGAGAACTACGCCAGGGCGCTGGGCGACGCCGGGTTCCTGCGCGGCATCGGCCGCGTGATCCTCTTCGGCGCCGTCCAGTACCCGGTCATGCTGCTCCTCGCGCTCGTCCTGGCGCTGGCGCTGGACTCGCGGGTCGTCCGCTTCCGGCGCTTCTTCCGGCTCGCCGCCTTCGCGCCGTACGCGGTGCCCGCCGTCGTCGCGAGCCTGATGTGGGGCTTCCTGTACTCGCCCGAACTGAGCCCGCTCGTGGGGTGGTTCGACGCGGTGGGGGTCCGCGTCGACCCGCTCGGCGGCGACACGGTCCTGTGGTCGGTGGCGAACGTCGTCACCTGGACGTACTGCGGCTTCAACATGCTGATCCTGCTCACCGCCCTCCAGGCCGTCGACCGCGACGTCTACCAGGCGGCCCGCGTGGACGGGGCGGGCGCCTGGCGGATCGTCTGGCACATCAAGCTGCCGCTGCTGCGGCCCGCGCTCGTGCTGGCCACGGTCTTCTCGATCATCGGGATCCTCCAGCTCTTCACGGAGCCGCAGGTGCTCAGCGCCCTGAGCGGCAGCATCACCAGCGACTACACCCCGAGCCTGGCCGCGTTCCACGAGGCGAGCGCCGGCAACTACAGCTACGCGGCGGCCCTCGCGATGATGCTGACGGGCGTCACCGCCGTGCTCTCGGTGGCGTTCATGCGCCTGGCCTGGCGGCGCAGGTGAGGGCCGGGACCTCCGCGCGGTGGGCGTCGCTGGTGCCCACCGTCGCGATGGCGGCGGCGGCCGGGTACTTCCTGCTGCCGCTGTGGTGGCTGCTCGTCGCGGCCACCAAGTCCCGCGGCGACCTGGCGCTCACGCCCGCCCTGTGGTTCGGCGACGTCCACCTCCTGGACAACCTGGGCGACCTGCTGCGTCGTGACGACGGCGCGTACGTGCGCTGGCTGCTCAACTCCGCCCTCTACGCGGGCGGGGGAGCGGCGCTCGCCACCCTGCTGGCCGTCGCGGCCGGCTACGCCTTCGCCAAGTACCCCTTCCGCGGCGGCGAGGCGGTGTTCGCGCTGGTCCTGGCCGGCGTCATGGTGCCGCCCGCCGCCCTGGCGCTGCCGCTGTTCCTGCTGGCCGCCGAGACCTCCCTCACCGACACCTACGCCGCGGTGCTCGTGCCGAGCGCGGTCAGCCCGCTCGGTGTCTTCCTCACCCGCGTCTACGCCGAGGCGGCCGTGCCGGACGAACTGCTGGAGGCCGCGCGCCTGGACGGCGCGGGGGAGGCGCGCTCGTTCCTGACGGTGGCGCTGCCGCTGATGCGGCCGGCCCTGGTGACGGTCTTCCTCTTCCAGTTCACCGCCATCTGGAACAACTTCTTCCTGCCGATGGTCATGCTCCGCGACTCCGGGCTGTACCCGGTGACGCTCGGCCTCTACAGCTGGAACTCGCGGGTCTTCGCGGACCCCGACCTCACCCGGATGGTCGTCACCGGCTCGTTCGTGTCGGTGCTGCCGCTGGTGGCGGCGTTCCTGCTGCTCGAACGGTACTGGCGCGGCGGCCTGCTGACGGGCGGCCTCAAGGGGTAGGCGGCAGGGGACGGGAGTCGTCGAGGCCGACGAACGCGACGGCCTCGACGGCCATGCCGTTCGCCGGCTCCCCGCCGTCCGCCGCGCGCCCGTCATCCGTCCTGCTCACGACACCGTCCACCAACGACAGCACATCACACGGCGCTCACGGCCCGCCGTACAGCTCGCGGACGCGGGCCCGCAGCAGCTTGCCGCTGGCCGTGCGCGGCAGCCGTGTGGCGATCACGACGGACCGCGGGATCTTGAAGCGGGCCAGGCGCCCGGCGAGCGCCGCCAGCACCGTGCCCGCGTCGAGCTCCGCGCCCCGGCGGGGCACGAGCACCGCGCGGGGGACCTCGCCCCACGTCTCGTCGGGGGTGGCGATCACGGCGCACTCGGCGATGTCGGGATGGGCCAGCAGCAGCCGCTCGATCTCGGCGGGATAGACGTTCTCGCCGCCCGAGACGATGACGTCCTTCAGGCGGTCGACGATGTGCACGTGACCGTCGCCGTCGACGCGGGCGGCGTCGCCGCTCCTGAACCAGCCCTCGGCGAGACAGGCCGCGGACCCCGCCGGGTCCCGCCAGTACCCGGGCGTCACGGTGGGGCCGCTGACCAGGACCTCGCCGATCTCGCCGGGGCGCACCGGGGTCAGGTCCGGCCGTGCGACGCGCACGTCGGTGAAGAAGTGCGGGACACCCGCGGAGCCCGCCCTGGGCACGGCGTCCTCGCGGCCGAGGAGGAGGGCGCCCGGCGCCGTCTCGGTCATGCCGTAGCCCTGCTGGAGCGTGAGGCCGCGCCGGTGGAAGAGGTCGATCAGGGCGGTGGGGACGGGAGCGCCGCCACAGGTCAGGGTGCGCAGCGACGACAGGTCCGCGGCGGGCCATCGACGGTCGCGGGCCATGCGCTCGAACATCGTGGGCACACCGAACAGGAAGGTGACGCGGTGACGCCCTATCAGCTCGAGCGCGGCGCCGGGATCGAAACGCTCGGCCAGCACGCAGGTGCCGCCCTTGAGCAGGACGGGCAGCGTCTGCATGCCGAGCGCGGCGGCGTGGAAGAGGGGCGCGACGACCAGGGCGCGCTCCTCGGAGGTCAGGTCGTGGTCGACCAGGACGTTGACGGCGTTCCAGGTGAGGTTGGCGTGCGTGAGCATGGCGCCCTTGGGCCGGCCCGTCGTGCCCGAGGTGTACATGATCACGCAGAGCTCGTCGAGCGCGACCGGCTCGTCCAGCGGCTCGGTGCCGGCCCCCGCGAGCAGGCTCTCGTACGCGTCCCCCACCTCGAGGTGACGGCGCACTCCGGTCGCGCCGTGGCCGCGCGACGCCCGGGCGAGACCGGCGTGGGAGGCGGCGTGCACCAGCGTGGTGGCGCCGGCGTCGGACAGCTGGAAGGCGAGCTCGGGAGCGGTCAGGCGGGTGTTGAGGGGAACGAGGACGGCGCCGAGCGAGCCCGCCGCGAAGAGGGTCTCCAGGTACGACGGGTGGTTCGGCCCGAGATAGGCGACGCGGTCGCCCCGCCCGACGCCGAGGGACCGCAGGGCGTGGCCGAGCCGCGTGACGCGCTCGTGCAGCTCGGCGTAGCTCAGCCGCCGGTCCCCGTGGACCAGCGCGGTGCGGTGCGGCGTCATGCGCGCGCGGCGCGCCGGCCAGGATCCCAGTCCGTTGTCGCGCATCGTCGCGCCTCCCTCGGGAGCGGGGTGGGGGATCAGGGTAGCCGCGGCGTGGGGTGCCGGACGGTGGGGCGTGGCAGGAAAGGGGCGGGGCGCCCTCCCCGCGCCGCGCACGCGGGGCCCTCGGGGCACCCCGCCCCGGTCCGGGGGTGACGGCTCGGAGAGCGGCGTCACCGAAGCACGGCGTGGGAGCCCGCCGGCGTCGCCAGTTCGAAGCGCGCGACGGTGACGGAGCCACCGAGGGACTGGGTGGCGTGGTGGAAGATGCCGAACCGGTAGCCCATGAAGAACCGCCAGTCGGTGTGGAGCGAGAAGCTCGGGCCCAGCGAGGTGAAGGTGGTGCCGTCGGTGCTGTAGGAGAAGTGGGCGGTGCCGGGCCGGCCGGGGCGGATGTCGGCGGTGGCGCGCAGCCAGACCCGGGTGCCCGGGAGGGTGGCGGCGGCCCGCTCGGTGCCGGTGCCGGTCGTGTTCCAGTTGCCGTCCATGGTCAGGCCGTCGACCATCACCACCCGCGTGCCGCCGTTGTCGCGCTTGAGGCCGATCCAGGCGGAGATGTCGCGCAGGAGGGCGAGGCCGGCCCGGTCGCCGTTGGTCATGCCGGTGTGGTCGAGCTCGATGGTGGCGGTGGAGGTGGGGCCCTGGATGCGGTGGGTGAGGGTGTTGCGGGCGGCGTAGAGGTCGGGGGTGACGGTGGCGGTCCGCAGGGTGAGCCCGTTGTTGACGGTGTACCGGCTGGTGTCGGGGTTGTGGTTCCACTCCCAGGCGGGCTTGAGGCTGGTGCCCTCGAAGGTGTCGACGCCGGTGAGCGGCGCGACCGGGCGGGGGGTGGTGGGGTAGGGGTAGGAGGCGCCCCAGGCGCCGCCCACGAGTTCGAGCTCGGGCCAGCCGTCGGCGGTCCAGTGGATCGGCGCCAGGGCGGGGACGCGCCCGCCGGGGTAGGCGTCGACGAAGCCCATGTAATACCAGTCGCCGTCCGGGGTGTCGACCAGTCCGCCCTGGTGGGGCACGCCGCCCCCCGGGATGGGCCCGGGGAGGTCCAGGAGCAGTTCGCGCAGCTCGTAGGGGCCGAAGGGGGAGGAGGACTTGAGGATGTACTGGCCGTTGGCGGGGCGGGTCAGGAAGATGTAGTAGTTCCCGCCGATCCGGTAGAAGCGGGCGCCCTCCAGGGTTCCGATGCTGGAGGGGGTGGTGAAGACCTGCTGGTTGCGGACCTGGGTGGTGGCGTCGGGCGAGAGCTGGGCGACGCTGATGGTGGTGTTGCCGTAGGCCACGTACGGGGTGTCGTCCTCGTCGAAGAGCAGGCCCGCGTCGTAGTAGGTGCTGGGGATCGTGGCGTGACGGCGCCAGGGCCCCTCCGCCGCCGGGGCGGTGTAGAGGTAGGTCCGGCCGAAGTCGATCTGGCCCACCCAGTAGAACGTCGCGTTGCTCGGGCGGTAGCCGAGGGAGGACGCCCAGATGCCCCGGACGTAGCCACGGCCGCCGTTGAGGTCGTACTTGTCGCCGAAGTCAAGGACCGGCACGGAGTGGCCGGCGAACTCCCAGTTCACCAGGTCGTAGGAGCGCAGGACGGGCGCGCCGGGGGAGTAGTGCATGGTGGAGGCGGAGTAGTAGTAGGTGTCGCCCACGCGGATGATGTCGATGTCCGCGAAGTCCTGCCAGATGACCGGGTTGCTGAACCACTCCTGCTGGAGCGCGCGTGCCGCGCCGCCGGCGGGTGTGGACCGCGCGGCGTGCGCGGTGGGGGTGAGGGCGGCCGCGGCCAGTCCCGTCGCGGTCGTGAGGACGGCTCGGCGGCTCGGGGTGTGACGGGGAGCAGGCATGGGGGATCGGTTCCTCGTGGTCGTCGGGAGCGCACGGGGAACCCGGAGGTTCGGCCGGGTCCCGTGCGGGAGGGGAAGGGTCTCAGCAGGGGGAGTTGGTCTGCGTGGCCAGGCCCAGGCGCCAGGGGAGCTGGGAGTACTCGCCGCTGGCCGAGGGGTCCAGGCCCTGGTAGAGGAGGCGGAGGTCGCAGGGGTCGATGGTCATCGTCTGGTCGGCGCCGGTGCGGATCAGCTCGCCGTGGCTGATGTCCTGGGTCCAGGCGGTGCCGTTGAAGGAGACGTTGGTGTGCCGGGCGAAGGGGTTGCTCTGGGTGTCGGCGAGGGGACGCCACTGGCCGTTGAGCCCCTCGGCGGTGAAGGAGCGGTACCAGCGCCGGCCGTCGGAGCCGATGGCCTCCATGATCAGGAGGTAGGTGTCGGTGTCGCCGACGCGGTAGACGGCCTCGCCCTCGAAGAGGTTGTTGCGGGAGTCCTGGAGGACGATCCGGGTGTTGTCGAAGCCGTTCGGGAACTCCGCGACGGTGGTCTCGGCGCGGTAGAGGTGGCCGTTGTCGTCGGCGGAGAACAGGTAGCACATGGTGTCGTCGCAGATGACCCAGAAGTCGAGCCAGTGGCCGTTGCCGATGTTCTGCTCGACGATGTCGGGCATCTCGTTCTGGAAGTTCCGCGGCGAGGACCAGCTGCCCGGGTTGTTGGGGTCGCTGGTGGTCGAGTAGGACGGCAGCCCGGTCTGGTAGACGAGGTACCACTCGTCGCGCGGCTCGAAGTAGAAGGCGTGCGGGGCCGCGCGGTACCCGGGCCCGATGGCGGAGGCGCTCTCCAGGTGCGTGAGGGGTGCGGCGCCGGCCTCGGACCAGTCGGTGAAGCTGGTGTGGGCCAGGCTCCAGTCACCCGAGGTGTTGGCGGTGGTCATGAAGACGTGCCAGCGGCCGTTCTCGTCCTGCACCACTGACGGGTCCTTCACGGAGACGGAGTTGCTGCCGTCCTGCCGTGGGGCGATCAGCGGGCCGCCGGAGGACCAGGTGTAACTGCTGGGGAGCTGCTGCCTGGGGGCGGGTGCCTCGGGCGCGTCCGCGGCGGCCGGCTCGCCCGACGTGGGGGCGGCGAACAGGGCGGCTGCCAGGGTGAGCAGGGCCATCGCGGTCACGAGGAGTGGTCGTGAGCGCAGGCGACGTGCGGATGCGTGCATGCGAAACTCCGGACGAACTCGGCCGGGAGCCCGAGTCCACACACGAACACGCCTGTGAACACACCTGTGTTCCGGGGTTCCGGCGCGGTGACGCGTGTGGGGGCCTCACCGGAAGTGATTCGGATGGTGCGGGTGCTGTCCGCGTCGGTCCGTGGGCGATGGCACAGGCCGCTCGGGCCGGGCGACGTTCGATATCACGAACGTTGACCGGTTTTTCAGACACGAGGGATCCTAGGCTGCTCCGACGGGACGTCAATACCCCGCACGGGATTTTTCGGTTGTGCTGGCGAAACGAAGTGCCGCCGCGGCGACGTCCGCGCCGGTCGCCGGAGAAGGGGATTCCGGCGAGGGCTTCCGGTGCCCGAGGCCCACGGTCGTCCGCCGCCGGCGCGTCCGTGCGGCGGGTGTGCGGGCTTGGCCGGGGCGTCGGCGGGGTGAGGTCGGTGAGGCGGCAGGAGTGCGGGAGATCCTGGCCGGAGTGGGTTCTTTTGGCGGGCCCCTCGAACGTTTCGCCCCTCCGTCCGCCCGCCGGCGTGAAGGGCCCGTACCGCGACCCGCACTGACGGCTGCTCACGCATCGAAAGAGTCGGTCGGGCGCCGCCCGCGACGTCGGCCCCGGTGCCGGGAAGGCCCCCAGCCCGTCGGGTGGACAATGGGAGCGCCCTGGCCGACCGTCACCCGGGAGAGCGATGCCGCGCCCACAGGACGAGAACCCCGCCGGCGTGGCGGGGCTCGCCACGCGGCTGCGGCACGTCTACTGGATCGGCGGCGGGTCTGGCGCGGGCAAGTCGACGATCGCCCGCCGGCTCGCCGACCGCCACGGCTGGCGCCTGTACGGGACGGACGACGTGATGCGGGATCACGCCGGGCGGACCACCTCCGAGGAGGCCCCCTTCCTGCACCGGTTCATGGGCATGAGCATGGACGAGCGGTGGGTGAACCGTTCGCCCGAGGTCATGTTCGAGACCTTCCCCTGGTTCCGGGGCGAGGGCTTCGGCCTGATCGTCGAGGACCTCCTTCGCCTGCCGAGCGATCCGCCCGTCGTCGTCGAGGGGTTCCGGCTGCTCCCGCACCTCGTGGAGCCTCTGCTCGCCGCTCCCGAGCGCGCCGTCTGGCTCCTTCCCACGCCCGGTTTCCGCGAGGCCGCCCTCCGGAGTCGGTCGGCACCGGGGGACGGCTTCGTGAGGAGGACCAGCGACCCGGCGAGAGCCTCCCGTAACCTCGCCGAACGTGAGCGCATGTTCACGGAAAGCCTCGGTGCGTGCGCCGAACGTCTGCGACTGCGCACGGTTCGGGTCGACCTGACGATGACGGAGGACGACCTCGCCGAGCGGGTGGCGACGGCGTTCCGGCTCTGACGCCCCGGCCTCGGCCGGCGGGGTCGTGGCGGTGGCTGGTTCGAGGAACACGGAGCGCCGCGCGAGGCGTTCGCGGTCCCGCGCGTCGCGGCGGGCACGCGTGCGCCGTCCCCCAACGGGTAGACGGGGGCAGGACGCCGGCGGCGCGGGGCCTCGGGCCCACGTCGGGACGGTCGCGAGCTGTCATGGAGCAGGCGCGCTGAGTCGCCGCGTGCGGCGCGAACCGGCGAGGAGCGCGCGGCGGCCCCCCGGCGGGCACGCCGGGTCGGTGACCGCTGGGCCGTTTATGATGTTTTTGTCCGGTGTTCTAGTGATAGGAGAGTCGAGAGGCCCGCAGCGAGCCGTACGGATGGCTGCGGCGCGATGCCGTCGTCAAGGAGGTGAACCATGTCCGACGAGGCCATGGGGGACGAGGTGTACCAGCCCCAGGATTCCGACTACGGCAGAGGGGACGACCACACGGACGTCGACATGGACAACGCCCTGGACGAGAAGCGGTCCGACGAGATCCTCGACGAGGGATACTCTCCGCCCGAGAAGCCCCTGGCCGTCAACGACCCGGGGGTCACCGCGCGAGCGCAGCGCGAGGGGGAGACGCTGGACGAGCGGCTCCGCAGGGAGATGCCCGAGGTGAGGGAGCCCGACGGCGACGGCATCGGCGACCAGCCGGGCATGGAGGGCGAGCCGCGGGACGAGGAGTGGAGCGGCGAGCGCAGGGCCGGACGGATCGTCAAGGACGACTACGCCCTCTCCGACGACGTCGTCGCACGGGACGTCGGGATCAACGGCGGCGCGGCCTCCGGCGAGGAGGCGTCGATGCACATCATGCGGGAGACCGAGGAGGACGAGGAGCCCCCGCCCGACGCCACCCGCTGAGCGCGCCCACCGCCGGCGCGCCCGCCGAGCCCGCCCGCGACGCCCACCGTCGTCGCCCGGGACGGCGCGGCGGGGACCAGCCGCTCGGCACGGTCCCGGTCTCACCACGGCGACACGCCGGACCCCGGCGCGAGCCCGGCCAGCGGCGCGTCCCCCGGCGGCATGTCCGCGGCCAACAGCAGCGCCACGTCGACCACCGCCACCAACAGCACCGCGTGGAACGCCGCCCGCGACCCCGGCCGCCGCCCCCACGCCAGCCCCGCGCCGACGATCGCCGCGCTGAGCGGCACCACCCACACCCCCACACCCCGCACCTCGCCCGGCGGGCCGACCACCAGCAGCACCGAGGCGGCCAGCACCAACGCCGCCGCCGCCGCGCCACTGCGCGCCGCGCCCAGCCGGTGCGGCAGCCCACGGACACCGACCGCCGCGTCGGAGGAGAGGTCGGGCACCGCGTTCACGAAGTGCGCCGCACCCCCCAGCAGCGCCGCCGCCGCGACCAGCCACACCGGCGGCGGCGGCGCCCCCGGCAGGCCCAACGTGACGAACGCCGGCAGCAGCCCGAAGGACACCACGTAGGGCACCACCGAGGACGCGCGGGACTTGACCCCCAGGTCGTAGGCCCAGGCCGAGGCCAGGGCCAGCAGGTGCGCCCCGGTCGCGAGAGGGCCGGACGGCAGCGACAGCGCCACCGCGACGCCGCCGGCCACCGGCACGCCGACCCGCAGCAGGGACGGCGAGAGCCGCCCCGTCGCCACCGGCTTGCCCGAACGGCCCGCCTCGGCGTCGCGCGCCGCGTCCACCAGGTCGTTCAGCCACCCCACCGACAGCTGGCCGGCGAACACCGCCGCGGTCGCCACGGCCGCGGAGCCCGGCGCCTGACCGTAGGTCAGCGCGAGCCCTCCGGCGACCGCGGTCACCGCCAGCACGGCGTGCGGATGGGAAGCCCTCGTCAGGGCCGACACGGTCCGCAGGAGATGCCGCATGGACCCTGAGTGTGCCAGGCTTGGCCCGTGTTGCACACAATGTCGCCGAAATATCGGCCTGTGCCACCCAACGACCCGTCACTCTACGAGCGACTCGCCGACCAGTGGTGGGAGCCGCGCGGCCCCTTCGCGATGCTCCACTGGCTGGCCGCGGCGCGGGCCGCCCTCGTGCCGGCGGCGCCCCGGCCGGGCGCGGTCCTGGTGGACCTCGGGTGCGGAGCCGGCCTCGTCGCGCCCCACCTCGCCGGCAAGGGATACCGGCACGTCGGCGTCGACCGTTCCCTGAGCGCGCTGCGCCAGGCCCGCGAACACGGCGTCCACGGGGTCCAGGGCGACGTGCTCGCCGTTCCGCTCCCGGGCGGATGCGCCGACGTCGTGCTCGCCGGAGAGATCCTCGAACACGTCACCGACCTGCCGCGTGCCGTGCGGGAGGCGTGCCGGCTGCTGCGCACCGGCGGCCTGCTGGTGTTGGACACCCTGGCGGCGACGGCGCTCTGCCGGTGGCTGGCCATCACCGTCGCCGAGCGCCTGCCCCGGATCGCCCCCAGGGGCGTGCACGACCCCGCGCTGCTGGTCGACCGCGCCGTCCTGGTGGACACCTGCGCCCGCCACGGCGTCCGTCTGGCGCTGCGGGGCATCCGGCCCTCCCTCACCGACCTCGCCCGGTGGCTCGTGGGACGCCGCACGTGGGTCCGGATGGTTCCGGTGGGCACGACGGCGGTGCTCTTCCAGGGCCTTGGCCGCAAGGAGGTCTGACATGTCGTCCGTCACCAGCCACCTCACCGACCCCTCGGCCGACCCCCCGGCCGACCGCCCGGCCGACCCGGCCGCGGCGACGGAGCGCGCCCGCCGGCTCGCGCCCGTGCTGGCCTCGCGGGCCGGGGCTCATGACGCGTCCGGCGCCTTCCCCACGGCCGACGTCGAGGACCTGCGCGAGCACGGGCTGCTGGGCCTGATGGTGCCCACCCGGCTCGGCGGCTGCGGAGCCACCTTCGCCGACTACGCCGCCGTCGCCACCGAACTCGCCAGCGGCGCCGGCGCCACGGCGCTGATCTTCAACATGCACGCCGCGGTGACCGGAGCCCTGGCCCACACCCCCGAGGAGCTGGTGCGGCAGCTCGGCGCGCCCGAGAGCTTCCTCGCCGCCCGCGACCGGGTGCTCGCACGCGCCGCCTCGGGCGCGCTCTACGCGGTCGCGATGAGCGAACGGGGCGCGGGCTCCCGGCTCTCCCGGATCGCCACCACCTACCGCAGGACCGCCGACGGCTTCCGCGTCACCGGGGCGAAGACCTTCGTCTCGGGCGCGGGACACGCGGACGCCTACCTCGTCGCCGCCCGTGACGCCGCCAGCGACGAGCCCAGGGTGTCCTACTTCCTGGTGCCCGCGGGCAGCGGCGTGCGCGTGGAGCCCACCTGGGACGCGCTGGGCATGCGCGCCACCGGCAGCCACGACGTCCACCTCGACGTCGAGGTGGACGAGGACGCGCTCCTCGGCGGAATCGAGGGGCTGGCCGTGGTGCTGGCGGAGGTGATGCCGCAGTGGCTGGTCGCCTCCTACGCCGCTGTCTACGTCGGGGTCGCGCGCGCGGCCGTCGAGGCCGGAGCCCTTCACCTGCGCGAACGTGGCCTGCACACGCTGCCCGCCGTGCGGTCCCGGATGGGCCGGGCGGAGGCGGCCGTCACCGCCGCCGGGCTGGTCGTCACCGAGGCCGCCCGGCGCGTCACCGAGCAGGCCGGCACCCCCGAGACCAACCGCTGGATCTGGCGCGCCAAGCTGCTGGCGGGCGACACCGCGGCCGAGGTCGCCGCGAGCGTGCTGGAGGCGGCCGGCGCCTCCGCCACCCGGCGCGGACACCCACTGGAGCGGATCTACCGCGACGCCCGCTGCGGGGCCCTCCAGCCCGCCACCTCCGACGTCTGCGCGGACTGGCTCGGCGTCGCCGCCCTCGGCGGAGACCCCGACCACGACGGCCAGGTGCCCCGGTGGTGACCGCCGCGCCCACGGTGGGCGCCGCGATCGCCGGACTGGGGTCGGCGCTGCCCGCCGCGGTCGGGCAGCGGGAGCTGTGGGACGGATACTTCAGCAAACACTTCGCCACCAGCCGGATCGCACGCCGCGTCTTCCTCGAGTCAGGGGTGCGCAGCCGGCACGCCGTCGTCAACCCCGTCCACACCGACCCCTCCGGCTGGTCGACCGCCACCCGGATGCGACGCTACGCCGCCGCCTCCCAGCCGCTGGGGCACCAGGCGGTGTCGGCCGCCCTCGCCGACGCCGGCGTCAGCCCCGACGACGTCGGGCTGCTCGTCGTCGCCTCCTGCACCGGATACGCCTCCCCCGGACTCGACCTCCAGCTCGTCGCGACCCTGGGCCTGCGCCCCGACGTCCAGCGGCTGCTGGTGGGTCAGATGGGCTGCTACGCGGCCCTGCCCGGGCTCGGGAGCGCGGCGGACTACGTGGTGGCCCGCCGCCGGGTCGCCGTGCTGCTCTGCCTCGAACTCACCTCGCTCCACGTCCAGCCCCCCACCGACGATCCGGAACAGGTCGTCTCCCACGCCCTGTTCAGCGACGCGGCGGCGGCCGTCGTCGTCCGGCCCCAGGCGCGGCCCCAGCCCCAGGCCCAGGGACAGGAACAGGGCGCGGGCGTGAACCGGCCGGCGCTGGAGGTCGTGGACGTCACGGCGCTCACCGCTCCGGCCACCAGCGACCACATGACGTGGGACATCACCGACCTCGGCTTCCGCATGGGGCTCTCCCCCCGCGTGCCGGACGTGCTGGCGCGGCACGTGCGCCCCGTGGTGGAGGACCTGCTCGCGCGGCACGGCCTCACGCTGCCGGACGTGCGCGGCTGGGCCGTCCACCCCGGCGGCCCGCGCATCCTGGACACCGTCCAGGAGTGTCTGGCCCTGCCGCCGCACGCGCTGGCGGCCTCGCGCACCGTGCTGTCCCTCCACGGGAACTGCTCGTCGGCGACCGTGCTGTTGGTGCTCCGCCGGCTCCTGGCCGACGGCGCGCTGCGGGAGGGCGGCCCGGTGGTCGCCATGGCCTTCGGCCCCGGCCTGACCCTCTACGCGGCGTTGCTCTCGGCGCGCGCCGCCGGCCCACCCGTGGCCGGGCGGTGACCGGAGGCGCGCGCCGTCTGCCGTTCCCCCTGGGTCAGATGCCGCAGTTGGGGGCGTTCCAGTGGCGGGAGGAGCGGGTGGAGACGTGGACGTGGTCGTTGTGGTCGGGGTAGCCGGGGCCGAGGATCGAGGCGAACCCGTGGTACCGGGCGCGTTTCGCGAGGGTGCAGAACGAGTGGCTGCCGACGAGGTCGACGCCGTCGCCGTAGAGGTGACGGCTGGTGGAGGCGCCGCCGGCCGCGTTGTTGCACGCGTAGGAGCGGAAGCCGCTGCTGATGTTGATCGGACGGTCACCGAGGGCGTGCCGGAGCGCCTCCAGCTTCCACATGCTGACCAGGGCGTTCGCCCGGGCCGTGGAGGCGCTGACGGCGCCGCCCGACCAGGTGGAGTTGCAGCGGTTGAGCTCGGGGTAGGTGAAGTGGATGGGGGTGCAGTCGTTGTCCTGGAGGGCGTAGATCTTGTTGAACGTCTGGGGCCCGGCGACGCCGTCGGCGGACAGGCCGTAGGCGCGCTGGAAGCGGGTGACGGCCGCCGCGGTGGCCGGCCCGTACACCCCGTCCAGCGCCAGCACGTTGCCGTAGCCCGGGTAGCCGGACACCCTGATCTGGAGCTGGCGGACGTCCGATCCCGACATGCCCTGCTTCAGGGTGCGGCCCCAGCTGTAGCAGCCGTCGGCCTGGGCGGTGCCGGCGGTGACGACGGTACCCACGACCGCGAATGACGCAATCATGACAATCGAGAGCGCGAGGCGTAGTGCGCGCGCGAACATGCGGCCTCCATGGGGGAGTTGGTGGTCACGAACGAGGGTGACGGACGGAGTCAACGCGCGTCAACTGCTGCTGACGGATTTGTCAACGCGCGTCAAGCTGCGCGTTCGCGGCGGCCGTCGGCGGCCCGAACGGCAGGCCCGTCGCCCGTTGTTCCCGCACGGGACACCGGCACGAGGTCCGGGGTTAGCGCTCGTCCATACGCTGCGCAGTCATGCACCACAGACCTGGCTTCTCCCGACTGCCCGACATCGACCGCCGCCGCGTGCTGAGCCTCGCCGGTGGCAGTGCCGCGGCGCTGGCGTTCAGCCTCGCGATGCCCACCCCCGCCCGCGCCGACAGCCCGAGCGGGATGCCCTATCCGTTCACCAACGGGATCGCCTCCGGCGATCCCACCGAGACCGCGGTCGTGATCTGGACCCGCGTGGCCCCCGATCCCCTCGCGCCGCACGGCGGCCTCCGCCCCGACGCCCGGGTGCGGGTGGAGTGGCAGGTCTGCGAGGACCCCTCGTTCGCCCGGGTCGTCCGCTCGGGCACCGCCGTGACCAGCCCGGACACCTCGCACACGGTGCACGTCGACGTCCGGGGCCTGAAGCCCGGTCACCACTACTTCTACCGCTTCCGCGCCGGCGGCCACATCAGCGAGACCGGCCGCACCTGGACCGCCCCGCCCACCCGCTCGACGCGCCCGTTGAGGTTCGCCGTCGCCTCGTGCCAGAACTGGCGCGCGGGCTACTTCCAGGTCATGCGCGACGCCGTCGACGCGGGCGCCGACCTGATGGTCTTCGTCGGTGACTACCTCTACGAGTACCCGGTGCAGCAACTGGCCGTCGGCCGGGCGATCGATCCGAACCTGCCCGCCGAGGTCGTGCCGACCACCGTGACGCTGGAGCAGTACCGGCTGCGCCACGCCCTCTACAGGACCGATCCCGACCTGCTCCACGCCCACCAGGCGATCCCGTGGATCCTCAGCTGGGACGACCACGAGGTCAGCAACGACTACGAGTCCTGGGCGACGCCCGACCCGGACCGCCGCGCCGCGGCCTACCGCGCCTACTGGGAGTTCATGCCCATCCGCTGGCCCAGGGTTCCCCGCGGCGCGGACGCCCGCCTGTACCGGCGCTTCCGGTTCGGCCGCCTGGCCCAGCTGGACGTGCTCGACACCCGCCAGTACCGCGATCCGATGGCCGGCGGCACCCTGGCCGACGACGGGCCGCGTCGCGACCCCGACCTGGTCATGCTGGGCCGGGAGCAGGAGGAGTGGTTCGCGGCCGGTCTCGGCGCCGGCCCGGCCCGGTGGAACCTCGTCGCGCAGCAGATCCTGATGACCCGGATGAACACCGCCGCCGACCCCGAGGCGCCCGCGACGTTCTCCGCCGGCACCTGGGACGGCTACCAGGCCTCCCAGCAGCGCTTCCTCGACACGGTCGCCGGCGCGCGGCGGCGCGGGGCCGTGCGCAACCTCGTGGTCTTCTCCGGGGACGTGCACTGCAGCTACATCTCCGACCTGCCGGCCAACACCCTCGACCCCACGGCCGGCGTCGTCGGGGCGGAGTTCACCAGCACCTCGGTCACCTCCGCGCAGGACTTCAACCCCGTGGCCAACGAGGCCCGGCAGGTGCGCCGGCGGGTCAACCCGACGCTCAAGTGGGCCGACCTGCACTGCGGTTACGTCCTCGCCGACCTCGCGGCCGACCGTCTGGCGGTCGACGTCCGCGTGGTCGACAAGGTGAGCCGGAGGGACGACCCGGTCTTCACCGGCGCCCGCTTCGTGGTCGAGGACCGGGTACCCGGTGTGACGGTGGCCTGACCGGTCGCGACCGGTCGCCCGCCGTTCCGACGCCACCACGAGCGGCCCCCGCCCGCCCCGCGCCCCCGCACCCCGGGCCGTGAACCGGCCACCGGGGTGCCGTGGCGCCGGCGGGCGCGGTGGCGCGTGACGCCGGCTCGCCCGTCACCGGGGGGTGAGCCTGATCACCGGGTACTGCCGGCTGGACTTGTTCTGGTACTTCGCGATGCGGGGCTGGGCGGCGGCGATGCGCTGCCACGCCTCCTCCCGCTCGGCGCCGCTCAGCCGGTGGGGCGTCACCGGCAGGGCGGCGCGCCCCGGGAGTTCGATCGACGCCTGGTCGGGGTGCCCCATCAGGTTGGCGTGCCAGTCCGGGTGCTGGCTCCCGCCGCCCGACGCGATGACCAGCCAGGAGTCCTCGCCGTCGTCGAACCACGCCACCGGGGTCTCCCTGCGCTCCCCGCTCCGGCGGCCCACCGTGGTGAGCACCAGCAGGTTCATGCCCATGAACGTGCCGCGCCCCCGTCGGATCCTGCGGATCGCGCGGGCGTTCGCCCGGTGCTGCATCCACCGGGAGAACGCTCCGGGTGTGCCGGGCCTGCGCCCGTCCGCCTTCCGCTGCTGTGTCACTGCCTGCCTCCGGTCGGTCCGTGTGGTGTCCATGCCCCGTCACCGTAGGTGCGGCTCGGTCCGGGGGCTTCTCGATTCCTGACCGATCGGACCCCCTCACCAGACTCCACGATGGGAGCGGGCGCGCATCTCCTGAACGACGTCCGCGGCGCGACTGTGCGCTCCGTCACGTCGCGCAGGGTGATGAACCGATGATCGTCTCGCTCCGTGCCCCCGGTGACGTCGTGGCCACAGCGCCGCGTCCGCACCAGTGTTGAGGGAGCACCATGACCGTCCGGTTCCACCGCCGCATCACGATGGCGTTCGCCCTGGCCGTCGCCGGCATCGTCGCCGCGC
This sequence comes from Streptomyces sp. 4N509B, assembly GCF_052245655.1. Classification (NCBI taxonomy): domain Bacteria; kingdom Bacillati; phylum Actinomycetota; class Actinomycetes; order Kitasatosporales; family Streptomycetaceae; genus Streptomyces; species Streptomyces sp. 4N509B. The sequence goes on along the minus strand of NZ_JBQQBZ010000043.1, from coordinate 1,379 downwards.
TCGCCGTGCCAGCCGGCGCGGCCACCGCGAGCGCCACCGAACCGCCCGCCACCCGGATCGTGGGCGGCACGCCCACCACCACCGCCGAGTACCCCTTCATGATGCAGGTCGGCTTCGGCATCGTGCCGCGGTGCGGCGGCACCCTGGTGGCCCCCACGAAGGTCCTCACCGCCGCCCACTGCGTGGAGACCCTGACCCCCGACCAGCTGGCCCGGCTGGTCGTCGTCGGTGGGCGCGACGAGTACCAGAGCGAGAACGGCACGGAGCGCCCGGTCAGCGAGGCCTGGGTGCACCCCGACCGGGACCGGGTGACGAGGGTGGCCGACGTGGCCGTCCTCACCCTCGCCGAGCCGATGCCGTTCGCGACCCTGCCGATCGCCGCCGCCACCGACACCCACCTCTACGAGCCGGGCACCATGTCCCGCATCCTCGGCTGGGGCCTGACCGAGGAGAACGGGGACATTCCCGACCAGCTGATGACCGCCCAGGTTCCCGTCATCTCGGACGCCGACTGCGAGGCGGCCTACGCGACCCACACCACCACCTACGACGCCCCCTCGATGGTGTGCGCCGCCTACCCCGAGGGCGGGGTGGACGCCTGCAACCGTGACAGCGGCGGGCCGCTCGTGATCGACGGCGTCGTGGCCGGCGTCGTCTCCTGGGGCCGGGGCTGCGCCCGCGCCGACTCGCCCGGCGTCTACGCCCGGATGACGACGTTCTCGGCCGACGTCATGGAGCAGATCACCTCCTGAGATCCGCCGGCCCGCCGGAACGCCGGCCCGCCGGAACGCCGCCGGGGCCCCGTCACCGGGGTCCCGGCGGCGCGCCGCGTCCGGGGTGCGCCGTCCGGCCGGTCGCCGCACACTGGGAGACAAGGGCACACGTCGGAACGAGACCCCCCGGGCGCACGGCCCGACGGGAGGGGTGAGGACGGTGACCGAGCTGGACGAGGTCGCCGACCGGCTGTACGCGAAGCGGCCCGAGGAGTTCACCGCCGCGCGGAAGGACGCCGTGGCCGAGGCCCGCCGGGCCGGTGACCGCCCCCTCGCCCAGGCCGTCGGCCGGCTGCGCCGCCCCACCCGGGCCGCCTGGGCGTGCAACCTGCTGGCACACCGGGAACCCGAGGCGAGCGAACAGCTCCTGCGGCTCGGCGAGGCGCTGCGTCAGGCCCACCACGACCTCGACCGGGACCAGCTGCGCACCCTCACCGGCCAACAGCGGCAGGTGGTCGGCGCCCTGGCCCGGCGGGCCGTGCGGCTGACGGAGGAGGCGGGGCAGCGGATCGGCCCCGACGCGCAGCGGGAGGTCGAGCAGGCCCTTCACGCCGTCCTCGCCGACCCGGAGGCGGCCGAGCGCTGGGCGGCCGGGCACCTGACCCG
>NZ_JBQQBZ010000042.1:0-57695 GCF_052245655.1 Streptomyces sp. 4N509B | reverse complement strand
GTGTGGTGCGGCCGAAGGTGGATGCGGCGGTGAATTTGCATGAGTTGACGCGTGGGTTGGATGTTCGGTTGTTTGTGTTGTATTCGTCGGCTGCTGGTGTGTTTGGTAATGCGGGGCAGGCGAATTACGCGGCGGCGAACACGTTCCTGGATGCGTTGGCTGCGTATCGGCGTGCGCATGGCCTTCCCGCCACCTCCCTCGCCTGGGGCCTCTGGGAGGAGGCCAGCGGAATGACCGGTCACCTCGGAGCGGCCGAACTCAACCGCATGGCAAGCAGCGGATTCCTGCCGCTCTCCAACGCCGACGGCCTCGCGGCATTCGATGTCGCCTGTTCGGTGGATGAGGGCCTGGTGGTTGCGGCGCGGTTGGATGTGGCGGGGTTGCGGCGGCGTGCGGAGCGGGAGGGTGTGGTTCCGGGGTTGTTGCGTGGGTTGGTGCGGGTGTCGGGTCGGCGTGCGGTCGAGCGGGCGGGTGCTGGTGCGGGTGGTGCGGGCGGGCAGTTGGCCCGGGTGGTGGCGGCGTTGGGCACGGCCGGGGAGCGGGAGCGTCACGTCGTCGACGTCGTGCGCGGTCACGTCGCGGCGGTCCTCGGGCATGGGTCCGCGCAGTCGATCGCGGCGGATCGGGCGTTCAAGGATCTCGGGTTCGATTCGCTGACGGCGGTGGAGCTGCGGAACCGGTTGAACGCGGAGACAGGTCTGCGGCTGCCGGCGGGTGTGGTGTTCGACTACCCGACCCCGGCCGCGTTGGGCGCCTTCGTCCTGGGCCAGGTCTGGACCGACCACGACGACCAGTCCGGTGACGTCACGGTGGCTGGCGGCCGTCCGGCGGTGTCCGGTTCGGTTGTGGCGGTGGACGAGCCGATCGCGATCGTCGGGATGGCGTGCCGGTTCCCGGGCGGGGTGGCCTCGCCGGAGGATCTGTGGCGGCTGGTCGAGGAGGGCGTGGACGCCATCGGTGGTTTCCCGACCGATCGTGGTTGGGACCTGGACAACCTCTACGACCCCGACCCCGGCGCGCACGGGAAGAGCTATGCCCGTGAGGGTGGCTTCCTCTATGACGCGGCGGACTTCGATCCGCAGCTGTTCGGGATCAGCCCACGCGAAGCCCTCGCGATGGACCCCCAGCAACGCCTCCTCCTCGAAAGCGCCTGGGAAGCACTCGAAAGCGCCGGACTCCCGCCGACGTCCCTCCGGGGCAGCAGGACCGGTGTGTTCGCCGGCATGGTGTCCGCCGACTACGCCTCCCGGCTGAACGAGATCCCCGAGGACGTCGAGGGCTACCTCGGCCTCGGCAACGCCTCCAGCGTCGCCTCCGGCCGCTTGGCCTACACCTTCGGGCTCGAAGGTCCCGCCGTCACCGTCGACACCGCCTGCTCCTCGGCCCTCGTCGCCCTGCACCTGGCCTCCCAGGCGCTGCGGCAGGACGAGTGCAGCCTCGCCCTGGTCGGCGGCGTGGCGGTCATGCCCTCGCCGTACATGTTCGTCGAGTTCAGCCGGCAGCGCGGGCTCGCGCCCGACAGCCGCTGCAAGACGTTCGCGGCGGGCGCGGACGGCACCGCGTGGAGCGAGGGCGTCGGCGTCCTCGTCGTCGAGCGGCTGTCGGACGCGCAGCGCAACGGCCACCACGTCCTGGCCGTCGTCCGCGGCTCCGGCACCAACCAGGACGGCGCCAGCAACGGTCTGACCGCGCCGAACGGCCCCTCCCAGCAGCGCGTCATCCGCCAGGCCCTGGCCAACGCCGGCCTGACGGCCGGTGACATCGACGCCGTCGAGGCCCACGGCACCGGCACCCCGCTGGGCGACCTCATCGAGGCGCAGGCCCTGATCGCCACCTACGGCCAGGACCGGCCGGAGGACCGGCCGCTGTGGCTCGGCTCGGTGAAGTCGAACATCGGCCACACCCAGGCCGCCTCCGGCATCGCCGGCGTCATCAAGATGGTGATGGCCATGCGCCAGGGCGTGCTGCCGCGCAGCCTCCACCTCGACGAGCCGTCGCCGCAGGTGGAGTGGGAGACCAGCGGCGTCGCGCTGCTGACCGGGGCGCAGGAGTGGGACGCAGCCGACGACCGGCCGCGCCGTGCCGGCGTGTCGTCGTTCGGCATCAGCGGCACCAACGCCCACGTGATCCTCGAACAGGCCCCGGCCCAGCCGGACGCCACCACCGCCGGCGCCGGAACCGCCGCCGGCACCGGAACCAGCAGCCCGAACGCCCCCGCCCTCGCCGCCGCGCCGACCCTGGCGGTCACGCCGTGGCCGGTGTCGGCCAAGACCGCGGCCGCGCTGCGTTCCCAGGCCGAGCGCCTGGCGGCGTTCGCGGAGCACGCCGGCCAGGCGGGAACCGGCGCCTGGCTCGCCGACGTCGGGTACTCGCTCGCCGCCACCCGGTCCGCTCTCGAACACCGCGCCCTCGTCCTCGCCGAGGACCAGGCGGGCGTCGAGCGCGCGCTGACGGCGCTCGCCTCGGGCGGCAGCGCCCCCGAACTCGTCCAGGGCAGCACCGAGGCCGTGGCCGGCGGCGTCGCGTTCCTCTTCACCGGCCAGGGCAGCCAGCGCCTCGGGATGGGCCGCGAACTGGCCGCCGCCCACCCCGTCTTCGCCGAAGCCCTCGACGCCGTGTGCGACGAGCTCGACCAGCACCTCGAGCGGCCGATCCGCGAGCTGATGCACGCGACGCCGGGCACCCCGGACGCCGAGCTGCTGCACCAGACCGCCTACACGCAGCCCGCCCTGTTCGCCATCGAGGTGGCGCTCTTCCGCCTGGTCGAGCGCTGGGGCGTGCGCCCCGACTTCGTGGCGGGCCACTCCATCGGCGAGCTGGCCGCGGCCCACGTCGCCGGCGTCCTCTCGCTGGCCGACGCCGCGGCGCTGGTCGCCGCCCGCGGCCGGCTCATGCAGGCGCTGCCCGAGGGCGGTGCCATGGTCGCGATCCAGGCGGCCGAGGACGAGGTCCTCGAAACGCTGGCCGGCCGCGAGGAGACCGTCAGCATCGCCGCGATCAACGGCCCCGCGTCCCTCGTGATCGCCGGTGACGCCGACGCCGTCACGGAGGTCGCCGAGGAGTGGCGCTCCCGCGGGCGGAAGACCAAGCGGCTGAAGGTCAGCCACGCCTTCCACTCGCACCACATGGACGGGATGCTGGAGGAGTTCGGCGCCCTCGCGCGCGGGCTGACCTTCCACGAGCCGCGCGTGCCCGTCGTCTCCAACGTCCACGGCTCGGCCATCTCGGCGGACGAGCTGTGCTCGCCGGAGTACTGGGTGCGGCACGTCCGCCAGCCCGTCCGCTTCCTCGACGGCGTGCGGTGGCTGCGCGCCCAGGGCGTCACGACGTTCCTCGAACTCGGCCCCGACGGCACGCTCACCGCGATGGCGCACGACTGCCTCGCGGGCGGCGACGCCGACGGCGCCACCGGTACCGAGGCCGCGAGCGGCTCCACCGCACTGCTCACGCCCGCGCTCCGCGACGACCAGCCGGAGACGACCGCGCTGCTGCGTGCCCTCGCCGAGTTGCACGTCCACGGCGTGACGGTCGACTGGACCGTCCCGTACGCGGGGACCGGCGCGCGGACCGTGCCGCTGCCCACGTACCCGTTCCAGCGCGAGCGCTACTGGCTCCAGGCGCCGCCCGTTCCGTCCGCGCCCGAGGCCGGGTCCGCGGTGCCGGACTCCGTGGAGGCCCGGTTCTGGGAGGCCGTCGAGAGCGGCGACCTCCGGGACCTCGCCGGAACGCTCGGCCTCGACCTGCCCACGGGCGACGGCGGCGCCGAGGAGTCCGGTGCCCTGCTGCCGGCGCTCGCCTCCTGGCGACGCAGGCAGCGCGACCGCTCCACGATCGACGGCTGGCGGTACCGCGTCGAGTGGAAGCCGGTCAGCGAGCTGCCGACGGCGCCGCTCACCGGGACGTGGCTCATCGTCCTGCCGGTGGGGCTCGACGTGGACGCCGCGACGGACGCAGCCGCGGACGGCTCGACGGGCACCGTCGACGCCGCCGCGGAGGCCGCCGGGTGGACCGCCGCGTCGCTGCGCGCCCTGCGCGAGCGCGGCGCCCGCCTCGCACCGGTCGTCGTCGACCACGACGAGGCGTCCGACAAGGTCGACAACGTCGGCGACGAGGGCCACGACGGCGCCCTCGACCGGCTCGACCGGATCGTGAGGCTGCTCACCGACGCCGCCGCCGACGCCCCGGCCGACGCCCCGATCACCGGCGTGCTGTCCTTCCTGTCGCTCGCCGAGGGAGCGCTGTCCGCCCACCCGGCCGTGCCGGCCGGTCTCGGCGGGACGCTCGACCTGATGCGCGCCCTGGTGCGCTCCGGCCTCGACGCCCCGCTGTGGTGCGTGACCCGCACCGCGGTCCCCGTCACCCCCACCGAGCGGATCGCCAGCCCCGACCTCGCCCAGCTGTGGGGCCTCGGCCGCACCTTCGGCCTCGAACACCCGCGGCTGTGGGGCGGCCTGGCCGACCTGCCGGCCGCCGTCGACACCGCGACCGCCGGCCGCCTCGCCGACGTCCTGGCCAACACGGCGGGCGAGGACGAGTGCGCCGTCCGCCCCGCCGGCGTCTTCCTGCGCAGGCTCGCCCGCGCGCCGCTGGCGGACACGGTGACCCCGGCCGACACGGTGACCTCGGCCGACACGGCAGCCCTCGCCGCGGGCGAGGCCGATGCCCTTGCCGTTGCCGACGCCGCCGTCGAGGGCTCCGCCGGCCGTGACACGGCCCGGGCCGCGACCCCCACCGGTTGGCGCCCCTCCGGCACCGTCCTGGTGACCGGCGGCACCGGCGGCATCGGTGCCCACGTCGCGCGCTGGCTCGCCCGCACCGGCGCCGAGCACCTCGTCCTCACCAGCCGGCGCGGCTCCGCAGCCCCCGGCGCCGCCGAGCTGTCCGCCGAACTCTCCGCCCTCGGCGCCCATGTGACCGTCACCGCCTGCGACGTCGCCGACCGCGACGCCGTCGCGGCCCTCCTCGCGAGCCTGCTCCCCGAGGACGGCACGGACACCGGCCAGCCGCCGCTGACCGCCGTCGTCCACGCCGCGGGCGTCGGCCAGTTCACCCCCGTCGCCGACATGGAACGCGGCGAGCTGAACGACATGCTCGCCGCCAAGGTGTCCGGCGCCAGCCACCTCGACGAGCTGCTCGCCGAGCACCCGCTCGACGCGTTCGTCCTCTTCTCCTCCATCTCCGGCATCTGGGGAAGCGGCAGCCAGAGCGCCTACGCCGCGGCCAACGCCCACCTCGACGCCCTGGCAGCCCACCGCCGCGCCCGCGGCCTGGCCGCCACCGCCGTCTCCTGGGGCGTGTGGGCCGACGGCGGCATGGTCGCCGCCGACATGAGCGACCACATGCGCAGGCGCGGCATCCGCCCGATGGACCCGGCGCTCGCCATCGCCGCGCTCCAGCTGGCCCTCGACCAGGGCGACGCCACCGTCACCGTCGCGGACATCGACTGGGAACGGTTCGTCCCCGCGTTCACGCTGATGCGCCCGAGCGCCCTCCTGGCCGACCTCCCCGACGCGCGCCGCCACCTGGAGCAGCCCGACACCTCCGAGCGGCCCGCCGCGCCGCGCGACTCCGACCTCGTCCGTCGCCTGGCCGCGCTGCCCGCCGCCGAGCAGCACCAGCTGCTGACCGGCATCGTCCTCACCGAGGTCGCCGCCGTCCTCGGCCATGCCTCCACCGACCGGATCGAGGGCAGCCAGACCTTCAAGGACCTCGGCTTCAGCTCGCTGTCCGCCGTCGAACTGCGCAACAAGCTCAACGCCGTGACCGGCCTGTCCCTGCCCGCCACCATGGTGTTCGACTACCCGACGCCGGGAGCCCTCGCCGGCTTCCTGCGCGGCGAACTCCTCGGCACCGGCCAGGACTCCGCCGCCCCGGCGGCGCGGACCGACGCGACGGCCGCCGGCACCGACGGGTGGGAGGCCGCGACCCGCGAGCCGATCGCCATCGTCGCCATGGCCTGCCGCTACCCCGGCGGCGTCGAGTCCCCCGAGGACCTGTGGCGCCTGATCCGCGACGGCGACGACGCCATCACCTCCTTCCCGACCGACCGCGGCTGGGACGTCGACGCGCTCTACGACGTCGAGGCCGAACGCCCCGGCACCTCCTACGTGCGCGAGGGCGGCTTCCTCGCCGGGGTCGCCGAGTTCGACGCCGCGTTCTTCGGCATCTCGCCGCGCGAGGCGCTGGCGATGGACCCGCAGCAGCGGCTCCTGCTGGAGACGTCCTGGCACACCCTGGAGCGGGCGGGCATCGACCCGCACACGCTGCGCGGCAGCGACACGGGCGTCTTCATCGGCTCCAACCTCCAGGACTACGGCACGCTGCTGCACCAGGCCGGTGAACTCGCCGAGGGCTACGGCGCCACCGGCAGCGCCGCCGCCGTCGCCTCCGGCCGCATCGCCTACGCCCTGGGTCTCGAGGGCCCGGCGGTGACGGTGGACACGGCCTGCTCCTCGTCGCTCGTCGCCCTGCACCTGGCCGTGCAGGCGCTGCGGAACAACGAGTGCGACATGGCCCTGACCGGCGGCGTCACCGTCATGTCGACGCCCGGCGCGTTCGTCGAGTTCAGCAAGCAGCGCGGCCTGGCCCGCGACGGCCGCTGCCGCGCCTTCGCCGACGGCACCGAGGGCACCGGCTGGGGCGAGGGCGTCGGCATGCTGCTGCTGGAGCGGCTCTCCGACGCGCGACGCAACGGCCACCGCGTCCTCGCGGTCGTCTCCGGCTCCGCCACCAACCAGGACGGCGCATCCAACGGCCTGACCGCGCCGAACGGCCCGTCGCAGCAGCGCGTGATCCGCCAGGCCCTGGCCAACGCCGGCCTGACGACCGCGGACGTCGACGCCGTCGAGGCCCACGGCACCGGCACCCCGCTGGGCGACCCGATCGAGGCGCAGGCCCTGATCGCCACCTACGGCCAGGACCGGCCGTCGGGCCGGCCGCTGTGGCTCGGCTCGGTGAAGTCGAACATCGGCCACACCCAGGCCGCCGGCGGCGTCGCGGGCGTCATCAAGATGGTGATGGCGATGCGCGAGGGCGTCCTGCCGCGCACCCTGCACGCCGAGCAGCCCTCCTCGCACGTCGACTGGTCCGCCGGCACCGTCCGCGTGCTGACCGAGGAGCGGGAGTGGCAGGCCGACGGCCGCCCGCGCCGCGCCGGCGTCTCCGCCTTCGGCATGTCCGGCACCAACGCCCACGTGATCGTGGAGCAGCCGCCCGCCGACGTCGAGGCCGCGGCCGACAGCCCGCGGATCCTGTCCGGCGAGGCCGCGCTGCCCGGTTCGCCGCTGGTGCCCTGGCTGCTCTCGGCGCGCAGCGCCGCGGCCCTGGCGGGGCAGGCGGAGCGGCTGGCCGAGACGGCGGGCGAACTCGACGCCGTCGACGTGGGCTGGGGTCTGTTGTCGTCGCGGTCGGTGTTGGAGCACCGGGCCGTGGTGTGGGGCGCCGAGGCGTCGGAGCTGGTCGCTGGGCTTGGCGCGCTGACGAACGGCCAGGCCGCGGCCAACGCGGCGCGTGGTGTCGCGTCGGCCGAGTCCGGTGTGGTGTTCGTGTTCCCGGGCCAGGGGTCGCAGTGGATCGGCATGGGGCGTGGGCTGTTGGAGACCTCCCCGGTCTTCGCGGCACGGATCGCCGCGTGTGAGGCGGCGCTCGCGCCGTTCGTCGACTGGTCGCTGAGCGAGGTGCTGGCGTCGGACGACGACGGCTGGCTGGAGCAGGTCGACGTCGTGCAGCCCGTGCTCTGGGCGGTGATGGTGTCGTTGGCGGCCGTGTGGGAGTCGGTGGGCGTGCGCCCGTCGGCCGTCATCGGCCACTCCCAGGGTGAGATCGCGGCCGCCGTCGTCGCCGGAGGGCTGACGGTCGAGGACGGCGCCAGGGTCGTCGCGCTCCGCTCGGCCGCCATCCGCGCGATCGCCGGCCAGGGCGGCATGGTGTCCCTGGCCACCGGCTCCCAGCGGACAGAGGAGCTGCTGTCCTCCGCCGGTGTGGGGGAGCGGGTGTCGGTGGCGGCGTTCAACGGTCCCTCGGCGACGGTGGTGGCGGGTGACGCGGAGGCGTTGGAGACGCTGATGGCCGCCGCCGAGGCGGCCGACGTCCGGGCACGGCGCGTTCCCGTGGACTACGCCTCGCACTCCGCACACGTGGAGGCGATCGAGGGCCGGCTGGCGGAGGTGTTGGCGCCGGTGCGTCCGGTCGCCTCCCGGGTTCCGCTGATCTCCGCGGTGACGGGCGAGACGCTCGACACGTCCGGCATGGACGCCGCCTACTGGTACCGGAACCTGCGTCAGCCGGTCCGGTTCGCGACCGCCGTCGAGGCCGCTCTCGCCGAGGGCCACCGCCGCTTCGTCGAGGTCAGCGCGCACCCCGTGCTGACGATGAGCGTGCAGGCCATCGCCGAGGAGACGCTGGACAGCCCGGCCATCGCGGTCGGCACCCTCCGCCGCGCCGAGGACGAGACGAACCGGCTGCTGGCCAACGCCGCCGAGCTGTGGGTCAACGGCACCACCGTTGACTGGTCCACCTTCTACGCCGGCCGCGCCGTCCAGCGCGTCGACCTGCCGACCTACGCCTTCCAGCGGCAGCACTACTGGATCGAACCCGCCGCCGCCTCCGAGGCCGACGGCGACACCACCGCCACCCGCGCCGACTCCGCCGAGGCCGCGTTCTGGCAGGCCGTCGAACGGGAGGACGTCGACGCGCTGTCGCAGACCCTCGCCCTCGACGGCGAGCACGACCGCTGGCAGACGATCCTCCCCGAACTCGCCTCCTGGCGACGGCAGCGGCACTCGCTGACCACCGTCGAGAGCTGGCGCTACCGCGTCGCCTGGACGCCCCTGCCCGACGGCCGCAACCCCGACCTCACCGGCACCTGGCTCCTCGTCACCCCCGAGGAGACGACCGAGACCGGCTACGACTGGACCCGCGCGCTCCGCGACGGCCTGGCCGCCCACGGCGCCACCGTCACCCACCTCCCGGTGCCGGCCGACGCCGTCGCCGACCGCGAGGCCCTGACCGTGCTGCTGCGGGCCGCGACCAGCACCGGGAACCAGACCGGGGACCAGACGGGCGAGCAGCCAGGCGGGCGGGCCATCCCCGTCGCCGGCATCGTCTCGACCCTCGCGACGGCCACCGCCGCGACGGCCGCCACCCAGGCCGACCCCTCCTACTCCGCCGGCCTCCCCGCCACCATGGCCCTCATCCAGGCCACGGGCGACGCCGGCATCACCGGCCGCCTGTGGTGCCTCACCGACGGCGCGGTCTCCATCGGCAACGGCGACCCCGTCCGCGACGACACCCAGGCCATGGTCTGGGGCCTCGGCCGCGTCGCCGCCCTCGAACACCCCGAGCGCTGGGGCGGCATGATCGACCTGCCCGCCACGGCCCCCGACGACCGCGCCCTCACCCGGCTCTGCCACGTGCTCGCCGGACTCGACGGCGGCGAGGACCAGATCGCGCTGCGCACCGGCATCTTCGCCCGCCGCCTGCGCCGCGCCCCCCACGCCGTCGCGCCCACGGGCCAGCCCGAGCCGCTGACCGGACCGGCCCTGATCACCGGCGGCACCGGCGCCGTCGGCGCCCACCTCGCCCGCCACCTGGTGGACCGGGGCACCCGGCGCCTGGTCCTGACCAGCCGCCGCGGCATCGACGCGCCCGGCGCCTCCGACCTCGTGCGCGAGCTGGAGGAACGGGGAGCCGAGGTCACCGTCGCCGCCTGCGACACGGCCGACCGCGAGGCCCTCGCCCGACTCGTCGCCGACATGGCGGCCGAGGGCACCCCGTTCCGCGCCGTCTTCCACGCCGCCGGCATGGGCACGACCGTCACGCTGAACGACGCCACCCCCGAGGCGCTCACCGAGGCAACCAGCGCCAAGGCCGCCGGCGCCGCCCACCTCGACGAGCTGTTCGGCGACGACTCCGACCTCGAAGCCTTCGTCCTCTTCTCCTCCGGCGCCGCGATCTGGGGCGGCCGCGGCCAGGGCCCCTACGGAGCGGCCAACGCCCGCCTCGACGCCCTGGCGCAGCGCCGCCGCGCCCGCGGCCTGCCGGCCACCTCCGTCGCCTGGGGCCTGTGGGACGAGGGCGGCATGGGCAGCGGCGAAGGCGGCGCCCAGCTCCGCAGGCGCGGCCTGTCGCCGATGGAACCGCGACTGGCCCTCCAGGCGCTGGAGTTCGCCATCCGCGACGAGCAGCCCGACCTCGTCGTCGCCGACATCGACTGGTCCCGCTTCGTCGTCGGCTACACCGCCGCGCGCCGCAGCCCGCTGCTCAGCGACATCCCCGAGGCACGGCGCGCCGCAGAGGAGGCCGACACCGTCGCCGAGGGCGTCGACAGCGAACTGGCGGAACGCCTGGCGTCCGCCTCTCCGGCCGAACGGACCGTCATCCTGCGCGACATGGTGCGCGACCAGGCCGCCGTCGTCCTCGGCCACGCCGACGCCGACGCGATCGACGCCGACCGCGCGTTCCGCGACCTCGGCTTCGACTCGCTCACCGCCGTCGAGTTGCGGAACAAGCTGAGCGCGGCGACCGGCCTGCGGCTGCCCGCCACCCTCGTCTTCGACTACCCGACCCCGGAGGTCCTCGCCGACCACCTGCGGACCTCGCTGCTCGGCGACGACACCACCACCGCCGACACGGCCGACCCGCGGGCCGGCGAACACACAGCCGTCCCCGCCACCACCGAGGACGAGCCGATCGCGATCGTGGCCATGGCGTGCCGCTACCCCGGCGGCGTCACCAGCCCCGCCGAGCTGTGGCGCCTGGTCGCCTCCGGCACCGACGCCATGTCCGAGTTCCCGACCGACCGCGACTGGGACCTGGACGCCCTGTTCGCCACGGACCCCGACCGCCTCGGCACCAGCCGCACCCGCCACGGCGGCTTCGTCCACGACGCGGGCGACTTCGACCCGGCGTTCTTCGGACTCAGCCCCCGCGAGGCCCTCACCATGGATCCGCAGCAGCGGCTGGTGCTGGAGACCTCCTGGGAGGCCATCGAACGGGCCGGGATCAACCCCGAGACGCTGCGCGGCAGCAAGACCGCCGTCTTCGCCGGCGTCGTCGGTCACGACTACAACCAGCGCCTCCAGCAGGAGACGAAGGAGGTCGAGGGCTTCCGGGTGACCGGCAGCTCGGCCGCCGTCATCTCCGGCCGGGTCGCGTACACCCTCGGCCTCGAAGGGCCGGCGATCACCATCGACACCGCCTGCTCCTCGTCGCTGGTCGCGATCCACCTGGCCGCCCGCTCCCTCAACAACGGCGAGTGCTCGCTGGCCCTGGCCGGCGGCGCCACCGTCATGGCCACGCCCAGCGCCTTCATCGAGTTCTCCCGCCAGGGCGGCCTGTCCGCCAACGGCCGGTGCCACTCGTTCGCCGCGTCGGCCGACGGCACCGGATGGGGCGAGGGCGCCGGCATGGTGCTGCTGGAACGCCTGTCCGACGCCCGGCGCAACGGACACCCGGTGCTCGCGGTGATCCGCGGCTCCGCCATCAACCAGGACGGTGCCTCCAACGGCCTGAGCGCCCCCAACGGCCCCTCGCAGGAGCGCGTCATCCGCGAGGCCCTCGGCAGCGCGCGGCTCACCCCCCGCGAGGTGGACGCCGTGGAAGCCCACGGCACCGCCACCACCCTGGGTGACCCGATCGAGGCCCAGGCGCTGCTGGCGACCTACGGGCAGGACCGGCCGGAGGGCCAGCCGCTGTGGCTCGGGTCCCTGAAGTCGAACATCGGCCACACGCAGGGCGCCGCGGGCGTCGGCGGCGTCATCAAGATGGTCATGGCGATGCGGGAGGGCGTGCTGCCGCCCACGCTGCACGTGGACCAGCCGACGCCGCACGTCGACTGGTCGGCCGGCGAGGTCGAGCTGCTGACGGAGGCGCGGGACTGGCCGGAGCACGACGGCGGCCGTCCACGGCGCGCGGGCGTCTCGGCGTTCGGCGTGTCCGGCACGAACGCGCACGTGATCCTGGAGCAGGCGCCGGAGGACGCGGTGCCGGGTCCGGTGGTCCTGCCGGGTGAGGCGCTGCCGACCGTTCCGTGGGTGGTTTCTGCCCGGAGTGGTGAGGCGTTGGCGGCGCAGGCCGGGCGCCTGGCGGACGCTGCGGGTGGGCTGGACGCGGTGGATGTGGGTTGGTCGTTGGTGTCGGGTCGGGCTGAGCTGTCGCACCGTGCGGTGGTGTGGGGCCGGGACGGCGAGGAGTTGGTCGCGGCGCTGCGTGGGTTCGCCGACGGTGGTGGCGCGCGTGAGGCGGTGACCCAGGGTCGTCTGGCTGTGCTGTTCACGGGTCAGGGTGCGCAGCGGGCGCGGATGGGCGCTGGTTTGGCTGAGGCGTTCCCGGTGTTCGCTGAGGCGTTGGCGGAGGTGTGTGCGGGCTTTGAGGGTCTGCTGCCGCGTTCGCTCGCGGAGGTGCTGACGGCTGAGCCGGGCAGTGAGACGGCTGCTCTGCTGGATCAGACGGTGTTCACGCAGGCTGGTTTGTTCGCGGTGGAGGTGGCGGCGTGGCGGCTGGCGGAGTCGTTCGGTGTCCGTCCGGACTTCGTGGCGGGTCACTCGATTGGTGAGATCGTCGCCGCGCATGTGGCTGGGGTGTTCGATCTGTCGGACGCCTGTCGTCTCGTCGCCGCGCGCGGGTCGTTGATGCAGGCGTTGCCGGCGGGTGGCGGGATGCTGTCGGTCCAGGCGAGTGTCGAGCAGGTGCGTGGCGTGCTCGACACGGTCGCGGATGTCGACATTGCGGCCGTCAACGGCCCGGCCTCCGTCGTGGTGGCGGGCCCGGTGGAGGCGCTGGATGCGGTCGCGGAGCGCTTTGTCGAGGACGGGGTGAAGACGCGTCGCCTGAGCGTGTCGCACGCGTTCCACTCCCGTCTGATGGAGCCGATGCTGGCCGAGTTCGGTCAGGTCGCGGGTGAGATCACCTTCCACGCGCCGCGCATTCCGTTGGTGTCGAACGTGACCGGTGAGGTCGTCGACATGGAGGTCACCGAGGCGGACTACTGGGTGCGGCATGTGCGGGAGGCGGTGCGGTTCGCCGACGGTGTCACCGCCCTTCGCCGCGCCGGGGTGTCGACGTTCCTGGAACTCGGCCCCGACGCCACGTTGACCGCGATGGGCGCCGAATGCCTGGAGGACGGGGACACGACCGCCGCGTTCGTGGCGTCGGCCCGCCGGGACAGGGACGAGGTGGAGATCTTCACCACCGCCCTCTCCCGCCTGTGGCAGCGCGGCGTCCCCGTCGACTGGCGTACGGCCTTCGCCGGCCGTGCCGTCCAGCGTGTCGACCTGCCCACCTACGCCTTCCAACGCCAGCGCTACTGGCTGCGCCCCGCCGTCACCACCGGCGACCCCGCCGGCCTGGGGCTCGCGCCCGCCGGGCACCCGCTGCTCGGCGCCGCCGTGCGGCTCGCGGCCGGCGATGGCGCGATGCTGACCGGGCGCCTCTCGCTGCGGACCCACCCGTGGCTGGCCGACCACGCCATCGGCGGCACGGTCCTCTTCCCCGGCACCGGCTTCGTCGAGCTGGCCGTCCGCGCGGGCGACGAGGTCGGCTGCGCGCAGCTGCGCGAACTGACGCTGCAGGCGCCCCTCGCGCTCCCCGAGCAGGGCGGCGTCGCGTTGCAGGTCACGGTCGGCTCGCCCGACGACGACGGCCTGCGGGAGCTGCGCGTCTACTCCCGTCCCGAGCACGCCGCCGCGGACGACGCCTGGACCTGCCACGCCGAGGGCCTCCTCGCGCCCGAGGGAGCGGCGACGACCGCCACCGACCTGGTGGTCTGGCCGCCGTCCGGCGCCGAAGCGGTCGACGTCTCCGAGCTGTACCCGGCCGCCGCCGCGACCGGCTACGGCTACGGCCCCGTCTTCCAGGGCCTGCGCGCCGCCTGGCGGCGCGACGGCGAGGTCTTCGCCGAGGTCGCGCTGCCCGAGGCGGAGGAGGGCCAGGCCGGCCGCTACGGCATCCACCCCGCCCTCCTCGACGCCGTGCTGCACGCCGGCCGGTTCATCGAGACCGAGGGCAACGCGCTGCGCCTGCCGTTCACGTGGAACGAGGTCACCCTCCACGCCACCGGCTCCAACCGTGTGCGTGTCGCACTCAGCGCGGCGGCCGGCTCCGAGGCCCTGACCGTCACCGTCACCGACACGGCCGGCCAGCCGGTCCTCACGGCGGAGTCGCTCGCCTTCCGCGTCATCTCGCGGGACCAGCTGACCTCCGCGTCGGCGGCCACCGACAAGCTGTACCGCCTGGACTGGACGCCGCTGCCCGAGGCCGGCACCACGGACGACGAGGTTCCCGCGTTCACGACGTGGGCCACGCTGGGCGCCGACCCGCTCTCGATCGGCGCCGCCCTCCAGTACGCCGACATGATGGTGAGCACCTACGAGAACCTGGAGAACCTCACCGCCACGCTCGACGCGGGCATCCCCGCGCCCGAGGTGGTGCTGCTGACGCCCATCGCGCCCAAGCGCACCCAGGACGACCGGGCGTCGGCCGCGCACCGCGCGACTCGGGCGACGCTCGCCGCCGTCCAGACGTGGCTGGCCGATCCCAGGCTGGCCGACACGCGGCTGGTCGTCGTCACCGGCGGCGCCGTCGGCACCGCCGCGGGCGAGGACGTCACCGACCTGGCGGGGGCGCCCGTCTGGGGGCTGATGCGCAGCGCCCAGACGGAGAACCCCGACCGCTTCCTGCTGGTCGACGTCGACGGCAGGGTCGGCACGGCCGACGAGTCGCTCGTCGAGGCGGTGGCCCGCGCCGTGGCCGAGGGCGAGCCGCAGGTCGCGATCCGCGGCCGCGACGTCCTGGCCCCGCGCGTCGCCCCCCACGGCGCCCGGCGCCCCGCCAGCCTCACCGGTGCCGGCGCTCCCGGTGCCACCGGCGCCGCGACCCAGGAGCCGACGGCCGAGGACCTCGCGGAACGGCGGGACCGGCTGGCCGCCGGCACCGTGCTCGTCACCGGCGGCACCGGCGCCCTCGGCGCCCTCGTCGCCCGCCACCTGGTGTCCGCCCACGGCGTGCGCCGCCTGGTCCTGACGAGCAGGCGTGGCCCGTCCACACCCGGCGCCGACGACCTCGTCACCGAACTGTCCGCCGCCGGCGCCCACGTCGAGGTGGTGGCCTGCGACGCCGCGGACCGCGACGCGCTGGCCGCGCTGCTGGCCGCCATCCCGGCGGACCAGCCCCTCACCGGCGTCTACCACACGGCCGGCGTCGTCAACGACGGCGTCTGCGCCGCCCTCACCACCGAGCAGCTGACGCAGGTCATGCGGCCGAAGGTCGACGCCGCGCTCAACCTCCACGAGCTGACCGAGGGACACGACCTCGCAGCCTTCGTCCTCTTCTCCTCGATCGCCGGCGTGCTCGGCGGCGCGGGACAGGGCAACTACGCCGCGGCCAACACCTTCCTCGACGCGCTGGCCCACCACCGCAGGGCCATGGGCCGGGCGGCCACCTCGATCGCGTGGGGACTGTGGGCGCACACCGGCGGCATGGCCGGCGCCCTCAGCCAGGGCGAGCGGGACCGCATCACCCAGTCCGGCATCGAGCCGCTGACCGCCGAGACCGGCCTGACCCTGCTCGACGCCGCCGACACCAGCGGCGAGGCGCTCGTGCTGGCCGCCGCGATCGCCAGGACCACCCTGCGCGACATCGCCCAGGCCGGACTCCTGCCGCCCATGCTGCGGGACATCACGCCGAAGCCCGCGGGCGCTGGCCGCCCCGCGAGCACCGGCGCCGGAGGCGGTGCGCGAGGCGCGGAGCAGGCCGGGACGAGCATGGCCCAGCGGATCGCCGGCCTCACCGCCGAGCAGCGGACCACGTTCTTCGTCGACCTGGTCGCCCACCACGTGGCCACCGCCCTCGGCTACGGCACGTCGCAGACCGTCGACCCGGCTCGCGAGTTCGCCGAACTCGGCTTCGACTCGCTGACCGCCGTCGAACTCCGCAACGGCCTCAGCGGCGCCACCGGGCTCCGGCTGCCCGCCACGCTGGTCTTCGACTACCCGAACCCGGCAGCGCTCGCCGCCTACCTCGACGACCAGTTCGAGCCGGCCGACGGCGACGGAGGCGCCGCCCAGCCGGCGGCCTTCGCCGACCTCGAACGGCTCCAGGCGGCCCTCACCGCCGCGCCACTGGACGACGACAGCCGTGTGCGCATGGTCAAGCAGCTCCAGTCCCTGCTGTGGAAGCTCGACACCGACCGCCCCGCGGACGACGCCGAACCCGGCACCGAGAGCGAAGCGCCGTCGATCGACGCGGCCAGCGACGAAGACCTGTTCGACATGATCAACAAAGAGCTCGGCCTCGGCTGAGCCGCCTTACTCCTCACCCCTGTTGCCCCACCACGACCGTCCTGGGAGACGAGGCTCAATGCCCAGCAACGAAGAGAAGCTCCGCGAATACCTCAAGCTGGTGACGGCTGACCTGAAGGAGACCCGTCAGCGCCTTCAGATCACCGAGGCGAGGAACAGCGAGCCGATCGCGATTGTCGGGATGGCCTGTCGTTTCCCCGGCGGCGCCACCACCCCAGAGGAGCTGTGGCGCCTGGTGCGCGACGGGGTCGACGCGGTCGGCGACTTCCCCGACGACCGCGGCTGGAACCTGGAGGAGCTCTTCCACCCGGACCCCGACCACTCCGGTACCAGCTACGCCGACCAGGGCGGCTTCCTCTACGACGCCGCCGAGTTCGACGCCGACTTCTTCGGCATCTCGCCGCGCGAGGCGCTGGCGATGGACCCGCAGCAGCGGCTCCTGCTGGAGACGGCCTGGGAGGCGTTCGAGCGCGCCGGCATCGCGCCCACCTCGCTGAAGGGGCACAGCACGGGCGTCTTCGTCGGCGGCGCCCACTTCGGGTACATCGACATGCTGCACGTGCCGGAGAGCGCCGAGGGCTTCTCGATGACCGGCGTCGCCACGAGCATCCTCTCCGGCCGCGTGTCGTACACGTTCGGTCTTGAGGGTCCGGCGGTGACGGTGGACACGGCGTGTTCGTCGTCGCTGGTCGCCCTCCACCTGGCGGCGCAGGCGCTGCGCAACGGCGAGTGCGAGATGGCGCTCGCGGGCGGCGTCACCGTGCTGCCGAGCCCCGGCGTCTTCGTGGAGTTCAGCCGGCAGCGTGGACTCGCGGCCGACGGGCGGTGCAAGCCGTTCGCGGCGGCGGCCGACGGCACTGGCTGGGCCGAGGGCATCGGCCTGCTGCTGGTGGAGCGGCTGTCGGACGCCCGGCGCAAGGGCCACGAGGTCCTCGCCGTGCTGCGGGGGTCGGCCGTGAACCAGGACGGCGCGTCCAACGGTCTGACGGCGCCGAACGGCCCGTCGCAGCAGCGCGTCATCCGGCAGGCGCTGGACAACGCCCGGCTGACCACCGAGGACGTGGACGCGGTGGAGGCGCACGGGACGGGAACCTCGCTGGGTGACCCGATCGAGGCGCAGGCGCTGCTGGCGACCTACGGTCAGGACCGGTCGGAGGACCGGCCGTTGTGGTTGGGGTCGATCAAGTCGAACATCGGTCACACGCAGGCGGCTGCGGGTGTCGCGGGTGTCATCAAGATGGTGATGGCGCTGCGGGAGGGTGTGCTGCCCCCCACCCTCCACGTCGAGGCGCCGACGCCGCACGTCGACTGGTCGGCGGGCGCCGTGACGCTGGTGACGGAGGCGCGGGAGTGGCCGACGACGGACGACCGGCCGCGCCGCGCGGGCGTGTCGGCGTTCGGCGTGTCCGGGACGAACGCGCACGTGATCCTGGAGCAGGCGCCGGTTGAGGACGGTGCGGTGCCGGGTGAGCTCGTGCTGCCGGGTGAGGCGCTGCCGACCGTTCCGTGGGTGGTTTCTGCCCGGAGCGCGGACGCGCTTGCCGCCCAGGCCGGGCGGCTCGTGGAGTCCGTCGCGGGGTTGGACGCGGTGGATGTGGGTTGGTCGTTGGTGTCGGGGCGGGCTGAGCTGTCGCATCGTGCGGTGGTGTGGGGCCGGGACGGCGAGGAGTTGCTGGCCGGGCTGTGGTCGGTCGCGGACGGCGCGCCGGTGGGTGGTGTGGTCGAGGGGCGTCTGGCGGTTCTGTTCACGGGTCAGGGTGCGCAGCGGGCGCGGATGGGCGCGGGGCTTGCGGCTGGGTTCCCGGTGTTTGCTGAGGCGCTTGCCGAGGTGTGTGCGGGCTTTGACGGGCTGTTGCCGCGTCCGTTGGCTGAGGTGTTGGGCGCGGAGCCGGGTAGTGAGACGGCTGCTCTGCTGGATCAGACGGTGTTCGCGCAGGCTGGTTTGTTCGCGGTGGAGGTGGCGGCGTGGCGGCTGGCGGAGTCGTTCGGTGTCCGTCCGGACTTCGTCGCGGGTCATTCGATTGGTGAGATCGTCGCCGCGCATGTGGCGGGGGTTTTCGATCTGGCGGATGCGTGCCGGCTGGTGGCTGCGCGTGGTTCGTTGATGCAGGCGTTGCCTGCGGGTGGCGGGATGCTGTCGGTCCAGGCCACCCTCGACCAGGTCCGCGAGACGCTCGACACGGTCGCGGATGTCGACATCGCGGCCGTCAACGGCCCGATATCGGTGGTCCTCGCGGGCCCGGTGGAGGCGCTGGATGCGGTCGCGGAGCGGTTCGGCCAGGACGGGGTGAAGACGCGTCGCCTGAGCGTGTCGCACGCGTTCCACTCTCATTTGATGGAGCCGATGCTGGCCGAGTTCGGTCAGGTCGCGGGTGAGATCACCTTCCACACGCCCCGTGTTCCGTTGGTGTCGAACGTGACCGGTGAGGTCGTCGACATGGAGGTCACCGAGGCCGAGTACTGGGTGCGGCATGTGCGGGAGGCGGTGCGGTTCGCCGACGGTGTCACCGCCCTTCGCCGTGCCGGGGTGTCGACGTTCCTGGAGCTGGGCCCCGACGCAACGCTGACCGCGATGGGTGCCGAGTGCCTGGAGGACGGGGACACGACCGCCGCGTTCGTGCCCTCCACCCGTCGGGACCGGGACGAGGTGGAGATCTTCACCACCGCCCTCTCTCGCCTGTGGCAGCGCGGCGTCACGATCGACTGGCGTACGGCGTTCGCCGGCCGTACCGTGCGGCGGGCGTCGTTGCCCACCTACGCCTTCCAGCGCCAGCGCTACTGGCTGGAGCACGAGGCCATCGGAGACCCGGCGACCGTCGGCCAGAGCGCGGCCGGCCACCCGCTGCTCGGCGCCACCGTCAGCCTCGCCGCCGCGGGCGGCGTCGTCCTCACCGGCCGACTCTCCCTGAACACACACCCCTGGCTCGCCGACCACGCCGTCGGCGGCACGGTCCTCTTCCCCGGCACCGGCTTCGTCGAACTCGCCATCCGCGCCGGAGACGAGGCGGGCTGCGCCCGGCTGAGCGAGTTGACGTTGCAGGCGCCGCTCGTGCTGCCCGAACGGGGCGGGGTCCAGGTCCAGGTGATCGTCGGCGTCCCCGACGAGTCGGGTCAGCGCGAGCTGCGGATCTACTCCCGCCCGGAGCAGGCGGCCGACGACGAGGCATGGGTCTGCCACGCCGAAGGCGCGCTCGACCGGGACCACGCGCAGGCCGACACCGCGCCGACCACCACCGCGTTCGACGCCACCGCCTGGCCGCCCCCCGGCGCCGAGACGGTCGACGTCACCGGCTTCTACCCCGCCGCCGCCGACGCCGGCTACGGCTACGGCCCCGTCTTCCAGGGCCTGGCCGCCGCATGGCGGCGCGGCGACGAGGTCTTCGCCGAGGTCGCGCTGCCCGAGAGCGCACAGCCCCAGGCGTCCCGCTACGGCATCCACCCCGCCCTCCTCGACGCCGTTCTCCACGCCGGCCGGCTCGCCGCCGAGACCGGCAGCGACGCCGACGCGGACGCTGCCGCCCTTCGCCTGCCGTTCTCCTGGTCGGGTGTCTCACTGGCGGCGGTGGGTGCCGAGGCGGTACGGGTGCGGCTCACGCCCGCCGGCGGCCCGGACGCCGTCAGCATCCAGATCGTCGACGGCGCGGGGCAGCCGGTCATGAACGTCGCGTCCCTCGTGACGCGTCCCGTGACGGCCAACCAGCTCACCTCCGCCTCCGCCGCCACGCGCGACTCCCTCTTCCGCCTGGACTGGCAGCCGACCACCGCGAAGCACGAGCCGGCGCCCTCGACCCAGTGGGCCGTTCTGGGCGCCGACACCCTCGCGCTCGGCGTCCCGGCCCACCCGACCGTCGAGGCGCTGACGGACACCACCGCCAGCGGCGCGGAGCCTCCCTCCGTCGCGATCCTCGTCGCGGAGGCAGCCGGAGCCGCCGGGGCGGCCGGTGCCGACGGGACGGCCGCGTCCGTCGAGAGCCTGGTGCTCCACGCGCTGGGCGTCGTCAGGTCGTGGCTCGACGAGCCCGCGCTCGTCGACTCCACCCTCGTCGTCGTCACGCGCGGCGCCGTGGCCGCCCACCCGGGCGAGCCCGTGGCCGACCCGGCCGCCGCCGCCGTGTGGGGTCTCCTGCGCTCCGCCCAGTCCGAGAACCCCGGACGGTTCGTGCTGGTCGACCTCGACCTCGACCCCACCGCCGATCCCACCGCCGGCCTCACCGCGGCGCTCGCCTCCGGCGAACCCCAACTCGCCGTCCGCGACGATGAGGTCCTCGCACCCCGTCTCGTGCGCGCCGACGCCGCGGCGCCCTACGACGCCGCGGGACGCGGCGACTACGAGGGCACCGTCCTCGTCACCGGCGGCACCGGCACCCTCGGCGCCATGCTGGCGCGCCACCTCGTCGCCGAGCACGGCGTGACCTCCCTCGTCCTCACCAGCCGCCAGGGCCCCGACGCGGCCGGCGCCGCCGACCTCGCCGCCGAACTGGAGCAGGCCGGAGCGACCGTGCGCGTCGCGGCCTGCGACGCCGCCGACCGCGAGCAACTCGCCGCCGTCCTCCACGCGATCCCCGCCGAACAGCCCCTGAGGGCCGTGATCCACGCGGCCGGCCTCCTCGACGACGGCGTGATCGGAGCGCTGACCGACGAGCAGGTCCGACGCGTGCTCCGCCCCAAGGTGGACGCGGCCGTCAACCTCCACGAGCTGACCCGCGACGCCGACCTCCGCTTCTTCGTGCTCTACTCCTCGGCCGCCGGCGTCTTCGGCGGCCCCGGCCAGGCGAACTACGCCGCCGCGAACGCCTTCCTCGACGCGCTCGCCGCGCACCGCCGCGCCCTCGGCCTGCCCGGCCTGTCGCTCGCCTGGGGCCTGTGGGAGCAGAACGGCGGCATGACCGGCCAGCTGGACGAGCAGAACCGCGCGCGGATGTCGCAGAGCGGCCTGCTCACCCTCTCCCGGGACCACGGGCTCGAACTGCTGGACACGGCGCTGGACGCCGCCGCCCTCGGCGACAGCGATGACGCCGTGCTGGTCCCCGCCCGCCTCGACCTGCCGGTGCTGCGGGCCCGCGCCGCCGACAGTGGCGTCCCACCCCTGCTCTCCGCGCTCGTCACCCGCACACCCGGCCGCCGTACGGCGGAGGGCGCGAACGCCGCCGGCGCCGGAACGCCCCTCGCCAGCCGCCTCGCCGGCATGGAGGACAGCGAGCGCGAACGCTTCGTGCTCGACCTGGTCCGCACCCACGTCGCGGCCGTCCTCGGCCACGTCGACGCGCTGGCCGTCGACGCCGAACGTTCCTTCAAGGACCTCGGCTTCGACTCCCTCACCGCCGTGGAACTCCGCAACCGCCTGACCATGGCCACCGGGTTGCGCCTGCCGGCCACGCTCGTCTTCGACCACCCGACCCCCACCGCGCTCGCCTCGTTCGTCCGCGACGAGGTCACGGGCGGCGAGGCGGGCGCCCCGGCCACCCTGCCACTGGCGACCGTCACCGACGAGCCGATCGCGATCGTCGGCATGGCCTGCCGGTACCCGGGCGGGGTCGCCTCGCCCGAGGACCTGTGGCGGCTGGTGAGCACCGGCACCGACGCCATCGGTGGCTTCCCCGGGGACCGTGGCTGGGACGTGGAGGGCCTCTACGACCCGGAGCCGGGCGTGCCGGGCAAGAGCTACACGCGGGAGGGCGGCTTCCTCTACGACGCGGCGGAGTTCGACGCCGACTTCTTCGGGGTCTCGCCGCGTGAGGCGCTGGCGATGGACCCGCAGCAGCGGCTGCTGCTGGAGGCGTCGTGGGAGGCGTTCGAGCGGGCCGGCATCCCGGCGGAGACAATGCGCGGCAGCCGGACCGGCGTGTTCGCCGGCGTGATGTACCACGAGTACGCCAGCCGCCTGAACCAGGTCCCCGAGGACGTCGAGGGGTTCCTGGGCACGGGCAACTCCGGCAGCATCCTGTCCGGACGCCTGGCCTACACGTTCGGGCTCGAAGGCCCGGCGGTGACGGTGGACACGGCGTGTTCGTCGTCGCTGGTGGCCCTGCACCTGGCGGCGCAGGCGCTGCGACAGGGCGAGTGCGACATGGCGCTCGCGGGTGGCGTGACGGTGATGCCGACGGCTGGGACGTTCGTGGAGTTCAGCCGGCAGCGTGGGTTGTCGGCGGACGGCCGGTGCAAGTCGTTCGCGTCGGCGGCCGACGGGACGGGCTGGGGTGAGGGCGTCGGCGTTCTGCTGGTGGAGCGTCTGTCGGACGCGCGGCGGAACGGGCACCGGGTGTTGGCGGTGGTGCGGGGTTCGGCGATCAACCAGGACGGTGCGTCGAACGGTTTGACGGCGCCCAGCGGGCCGTCGCAGCAGCGGGTGATCCGGCAGGCGTTGAGCAGTGCCGGTCTGTCGACGGCTGATGTCGACGCTGTCGAGGCGCACGGCACGGGCACGACCCTGGGTGACCCGATCGAGGCGCAGGCGCTGCTGGCGACGTACGGGCAGGGCCGGTCGGAGGACCGGCCGCTGTGGCTGGGGTCGATCAAGTCGAACATCGGTCACACGCAGGCGGCGGCGGGTGTGGCGGGCGTCATCAAGATGGTGATGGCGATGCGGGCGGGCGTGCTGCCGCCGACGCTGCACGTGGACGAGCCGTCGGAGCACGTGGACTGGTCGGCGGGCGCGGTGGAGCTGCTGACGCGGGGCCGGGAGTGGCCGGAGACGGATGACCGTCCGCGTCGGGCGGGTGTGTCGTCGTTCGGTATCAGTGGCACGAACGCGCACGTGGTCATCGAGGAGGCGCCGGCGGAGGAGACGGCATCCGGCCCTGTGGTCCTGCCGGGCGATCGGCTGCCGACCGTTCCGTGGGTGATCTCTGCCCGGAGCGCGGACGCGCTTGCCGCCCAGGCCGGGCGCCTCGCGGAGGCGGCGGCTGAGCTGGACGCGGTGGATGTGGGTTGGTCGTTGGTGTCGGGTCGGGCTGAGCTGTCGCACCGTGCGGTGGTGTGGGGTCGGGACGGCGAGGAGTTGCTGGCCGGTCTGCGGTCGGTCGTGGACGGCGCGCCGGTGGGTGGTGTGGTCGAGGGTCGTCTGGCCGTGCTGTTCACGGGTCAGGGTGCGCAGCGGGCGCGGATGGGCGCTGGTTTGGCTGAGGCGTTCCCGGTGTTCGCTGAGGCGCTGGCGGAGGTGTGTGCGGGCTTCGATGGTCTGCTCCCGCGTCCGCTCGCGGAGGTGCTGACGGCTGAGCCGGGTAGTGAGACGGCCGCTTTGCTCGACCAGACGGTGTTCACGCAGGCTGGTCTGTTCGCGGTGGAGGTGGCTGCGTGGCGGCTGGCTGAGTCGTTCGGTGTCCGTCCTGACTTTGTCGCGGGTCATTCGATTGGTGAGATCGTGGCCGCGCATGTGGCGGGGGTCTTTGACCTGTCGGACGCCTGTCGTCTGGTGGCTGCGCGTGGGTCGTTGATGCAGGCGTTGCCGGCTGGTGGCGGGATGCTGTCGGTCCAGGCGAGCGCCGAGCAGGTGCGGGAGACGCTGGAAGCCGTTTCCGGTGTGGACGTCGCCGCTGTCAACGGCCCGGCCTCCGTCGTGGTGGCCGGTCCGGTGGAGGCGCTGGACGAGGTCGCGGAGCGCTTTACCGAGAACGGGGTGAAGACGCGTCGCCTGAGCGTGTCGCACGCGTTCCACTCTCATCTGATGGAGCCGATGCTGGCCGAGTTCGGTCAGGTCGCGGGCGAGATCACCTTCCACGCACCCCGCATTCCGTTGGTGTCGAACGTGACCGGTGAGGTCGTCGACATGGAGGTCACCGAGGCGGACTACTGGGTGCGCCATGTGCGGGAAGCCGTGCGGTTCGCCGACGGAGTGACCGCGCTGCGTCGTGCCGGGGTGACGACGTTCCTGGAACTCGGCCCCGACGCAACGCTGACCGCGATGGGTGCCGAGTGCCTCGACGCCGAGGACACCACGGCCGCGTTCGTTCCCTCCACCCGTCGGGACCGGGACGAGGTGGAGACCTTCACCGCCGCCCTGTCCCGCCTGTGGCAGCGCGGCGTTCACGTCGACTGGCGCGCCGCGTTCGCCGGCCGCGCCGTCCACCGGGTCGACCTGCCCACCTACGCCTTCCAGCACCGCCGCTACTGGCTGCGGGAGGAGGGCGGCGCGGCCAACGTCAGTTCCGCGGGCCTCGTCGCTGCCGGCCACCCGCTGCTCGGTGCCGCCGTCAACCTCGCGGCCGAGGGCGGTTTCATGCTGACGGGCCGCCTGTCCCTGCACACCCACCCGTGGCTGGCCGACCACGCCATTGGCGGCACGGCCGTCTTCCCCGGCACCGGCTTCGTCGAACTCGCCGTCCGCGCGGGCGACGAGGCGGGCTGCGCGCGGGTGAGCGAGCTGACGTTGCAGGCGCCGCTCCTCCTGCCCGAGAGCAGCGGCGTGCAGGTCCAGGTCGTCGTCGGTGCCGCCGACGACACCGGCCGGCGTGAGCTGCGCGTCTACTCCCGTCCGGAGCACGCCGCTCCCGAGGACCCGTGGGTCTGCCACGCCGAGGGCGCCCTCGAACCACAGGAGTCGGCTCCCGACTCCGCGTCGGACCTGACCGACTGGCCGCCCGTCGACGCCGAAGCCGTCGACGTGTCCGGCCTCTACGAGGCGGCTGCCGAGGCCGGGTACGGCTACGGCCCCGTGTTCCAGGGGCTGCGTGCCGCCTGGCGGCGCGGCGAGGAGATCTTCGCCGAGGTCGCGTTGCCGGAGGAGGAACAGTCGGGGGCGGCCCGCTACGGCATCCACCCCGCCCTCCTCGACGCCGTGCTCCACGCCCACGGCCTGGCGGCCGGTGAGGACGACGGCATGCGGCTGCCGTTCGCCTGGTCGGGTGTGTCGCTGGTGGCCTCGGGTGCGGCGGCCGTCCGGGCGCGGCTTGTTCCGGCCGGCGAGGACGCCGTCTCCCTCCACGTGGCGGACGCCGCCGGCCAGACGGTCGCGGTTGTCGAGTCGTTGATCGTGCGGCCCGCCTCCGCCGAGCAGGTGGCCGCTGCCGCCGGTTCGAGCGGCGGTAGCTCGCTCTTCCGCCTGGAGTGGACCCCGGCCGTGGGCAGCCCGGCCGGTGACGCGGTGGCTCCGCTCACGCACTGGGCGGTGCTGGGGGAGGACCGTCTCGGCCTCGGCGTTCGCGGCTACGCCGGGCTCGCCGACATCGCGGCGTCGCCGACCGACGGGTCTCCCGAGGCCGCCGATCCGTCCGAGGTGGGTGGCACGGCGACGGGCGCGACCGCGACCGCGGCCGATGCCGGTGTTCCGCCCGTCGTGGTGCTGGCCGTCGACGAGCCGGCGCCGGCCGGCGATGGCCAGGGCGACGCGTTGGTGGAGGCGGCGCACGCGGCCTCCGTGCGCGTGTGGGAGTTGGTGCGGGACTGGCTCGCGGACGAGCGGCTGGCCGCCTCCCGGCTGGTGCTGGTCACGCGGAACGCCGTGTCCGTTCGCCCCGACGGGGAGCACGTGAACCTGGCGCACGCGCCGGTCTGGGGCCTGGTGCGGTCCGCGCAGTCGGAGTACCCGGGCCGGCTGGTTCTCGTCGACCTCGAAACCTCTTCCGAGACGTCTGAAGCAGGAACAGAAGCGGGAGCCGGGACCGGGTCGCGGGCGGCGGTGGCCGCCGAGGCGCTGAGCGCAGCGCTCGCCACGGGCGAGGCGCAGGCCGCCGTGCGCGACGGTCAGACGCTCGTCCCGCGACTGGCTCGCGTGACCGGCGAAACGGCCCAGGCCGGCATGGACGACTCCGGCAGGGCGGGTGACGCTGGCGAGGCCAGTGAGACCAGCGCGGCCAGTGAGACCAGCAAGGCCAGTGAGGCCGGGACGGTCGTGCCGCAGGCGGGAGTGGACCCGAGCGGCACGGTGCTGATCACCGGTGGCACCGGGACGCTCGGCGCACTGCTGGCACGTCACCTGGTCACCACGCACGGCGTCCGTTCCCTCCTGCTGACCAGCCGGAAGGGCCCGGACGCCCCGGGCGCCGCCGTGTTGGTGGCGGAGCTGGAGCAGCACGGCGCCACCGTCCGGATCGCGGCCTGCGACGCCGCCGACCGCGAGGAACTGGCCCGCGCGCTCGACCTCGTGCCGCGAGACCGCCCGCTGACGGGTGTCGTGCACGCCGCGGGCGTGCTGGACGACGGCCTCGTCGCCTCGCTGAGCCCCGAGCGCTTCCGGCGCGTCCTGCGCCCGAAGATCGACGCCGCCGTCAACCTCCACGAACTGACGCGCGACGCCGAGCCGCGGCTCTTCGTCCTCTACTCCTCCGCCGCCGGCATCTTCGGCAACCCCGGCCAGGCGAACTACGCCGCCGCGAACACCTTCCTCGACGCGCTCGCCGCGCACCGTCGCAGCCTCGGCCTGCCCGGCCTGTCGCTCGCCTGGGGCCTGTGGGAGCAGGACAGCGGCATGACCGGTCAGCTCGACCGACAGAACCGTGCCCGCATGTCGCAGAGCGGCATGCTGCCGATCTCCTCCGACCAGGGCCTGGACCTCTTCGACACGGCCGTCGCCGGTACCTCGGTCGACGCGCTGCTCGTGGCGAACCCGCTGGACCTGGCGGCGCTCCAGGCCCAGGCCAACCGGGGGCCCGTCCCCGAGTTGCTGCGCGGCCTGGTCCGCGCCAGGACCCTCCGACGGGCGGCGGCCGGCCTCGGCGCCGGGCGCGCGGGCGAGTCGCCGCTGCGACGCCAGCTGGCCGGTCTCGAACGCGCCGAGCGCGACAAGCTCGTCCTCGACCTGGTGCGGCGCGAGGTCGCCGCCGTGCTCGGGCACGACAGCCCCCGGGCCGTTGACGTCGACCGCCAGTTCAAGGACCTCGGGTTCGACTCCCTGACCGCGTTGGAGCTGCGGAACCGACTCGACGCGGCGACCGGCCTCCGGCTGCCGGCCACGCTCGTCTTCGACCACCCCACCCCCGTGGTCCTCGCCGGATTCGTGCAGGGCGAGGTGCTGGGGCTGGCGGCGGAGACGCCGGGGCCGCTCCTCGCCGCCGGCGCCGCCGCCCTGGACGAGCCGATCGCGATCGTCGGCATGGCCTGCCGGTACCCGGGCGGGGTGACCTCGCCCGAGGAGCTGTGGCGGCTGGTGAGCACCGGTACCGACGCCATCGGTGGCTTCCCCGACGACCGCGGCTGGGACCTGGACGCGCTGTACGACCCGGACCCGGGCCACTACGGCACGACCTACGCCCGCGAAGGTGGCTTCCTGTACGACGCGGCGGAGTTCGACGCCGAGTTCTTCGGGGTGTCGCCGCGTGAGGCGCTGGCGATGGACCCGCAGCAGCGGCTGCTGCTGGAGGCGTCGTGGGAGGCGTTCGAGCGGGCCGGCATCACCGTCGAGTCGATGCGCGGCAGCCGCACCGGGGTCTTCACTGGCGCGATGTACTACGACTACGCCACCCGGCTGAACCGCGTGCCGGAGGAGGTCGAGGGCTTCCTCGGCGTCGGTGCCTCCGGAAGCGTGGTGTCGGGTCGCCTGGCGTACACGTTCGGGCTCGAAGGCCCGGCGGTGACGGTGGACACGGCGTGTTCGTCGTCGCTGGTGGCGTTGCACCTGGCGGCTCAGGCGCTGCGCAACGGCGAGTGCGACATGGCGCTGGCCGGCGGCGCGACGGTGATGCCCACGGCTGGGACGTTCGTGGAGTTCAGCCGGCAGCGCGGGCTGTCGGCGGACGGCCGGTGCAAGCCGTTCGCGTCGGCGGCCGACGGCACCGGCTGGGGCGAGGGTGTCGGCGTTCTGCTGGTGGAGCGTCTGTCGGATGCCCGGCGCAACGGGCACCGCGTGCTGGCGGTCGTGCGCGGCTCGGCAATCAACCAGGACGGTGCGAGCAATGGTCTGACGGCGCCGAACGGGCCGTCGCAGCAGCGTGTCATTCGTCAGGCGCTGGCCGCCGCCGGGCTCACGACGAACGACGTCGACGCGGTGGAGGCGCACGGGACGGGCACCACGTTGGGTGACCCGATCGAGGCGCAGGCGCTGCTGGCGACGTACGGGCAGGGACGGCCGGAGGACCGTCCTTTGTGGCTGGGGTCGATCAAGTCGAACATCGGTCACACGCAGGCGGCGGCGGGTGTGGCGGGTGTCATCAAGATGGTGATGGCGATGCGCGAGGGCGTGTTGCCGCAGAGCCTGCACATCGACGAGCCGTCGGAACACGTGGACTGGTCGTCCGGCGCCGTCGCGCTGCTGAGCGAGGCGCGGGAGTGGGCGGAGACGGGTGGTCGTCCGCGTCGGGCGGGTGTGTCGTCGTTCGGGATCAGTGGCACGAACGCGCACGTGATCCTGGAGCAGGCACCGGCGGACGACGGTGCGGTGCCGGGCGAGGTCGTGCTGTCCGGCGACCGGCTGCCGACGGTTCCGTGGGTTGTCTCGGCGTCCACGTCCAAGGCTCTGGCCGCGCAGGTGGAGACCCTGGCGGAGTCCGTGGAGGGGTTGGACGCGGCGGACGTGGGTTGGTCGCTGGTGTCGGGCCGGGCTGAGCTGTCGCACCGTGCGGTGGTGTGGGGCCGGGACGGCGAGGAACTGGTGGCTGGTCTGCGGTCCGTGGAGCTGGGTGCCGGTGTGGTGGACGGCGGCTTGGCTGTGCTGTTCACGGGTCAGGGTGCGCAGCGGGCGCGGATGGGCGCTGGGCTTGCGGCTGGGTTCCCGGTGTTTGCTGAGGCGCTTGCCGAGGTGTGTGCGGGCTTCGAAGGTCTGTTGCCGCGTCCGCTCGCGGAGGTGTTGGGCGCGGAGCCGGGCAGTGAGGCGGCCGCGTTGCTCGACCAGACCGTCTTCACGCAGGCTGGTCTGTTCGCAGTGGAGGTGGCTGCGTGGCGCTTGGCGGAGTCCTTCGGTATCCGTCCGGACTTCGTGGCCGGTCACTCGATTGGTGAGATCGTCGCCGCTCACGTGGCGGGGGTCTTCGATCTGGCGGACGCCTGTCGTCTCGTGGCCGCGCGTGGGTCGTTGATGCAAGCTTTGCCGGCCGGCGGCGGGATGCTGTCCGTCCAGACCACCCTCGACCAGGTCCGTGGCGTGCTCGACACGGTCGCGGATGTCGACATTGCGGCCGTCAACGGCCCGATATCGGTGGTCCTCGCCGGTCCGGTCGAGGCACTGGACGAGGTCGCCGACCGCTTCGGCCAGGACGGTGTGAAGACGCGTCGCCTGAGCGTCTCGCACGCGTTCCACTCTCATCTGATGGAGCCGATGCTGGCCGAGTTCGGTCAGGTCGCGGGTGAGATCACCTTCCACGCACCCCGCATTCCGTTGGTGTCGAACGTGACCGGTGAGCTGGCGGAGCTTGAGGTCACCGAGGCCGAGTACTGGGTGCGGCATGTGCGGGAGGCCGTGCGGTTCGCCGACGGTGTCACCGCACTTCGCCGCGCCGGGGTGACGACGTTCCTGGAACTCGGCCCCGACGCCACGCTGACCGCGATGGGTGCCGAGTGCCTCGACGCCGAGGACACCACGGCCGCGTTCGTTCCCTCCACCCGTCGCGACCACGACGAGGTGGAGACGTTCACCACCGCCCTCTCCCGCCTGTGGCAGCGCGGCGTCACGGTCGACTGGCGTACGGCCTTCGCCGGCCGCGCCGTTCACCGGGTGGACCTGCCCACCTACGCCTTCCAACGCCGGCACTACTGGCTTGAGGACGCGACCGGCGGCGCGGCCGACGTCAGTGGCGCCGGGCTGGCCGCCGCCGAGCACCCGTTGCTCGGCGCGGCCGTGCATCTCGCCGCCGAGGAAGGCGCCATGCTCACGGGTCGCCTGTCGCTGCGGACCCACCCGTGGCTGGCCGACCACGCCATCGGCGGCACGGTGATCCTGCCCGGCACCGGTTTCGTCGAGCTGGCCGTCCGCGCCGGTGACGAGGTCGGCTGCGGTCAGCTGCGCGAACTGATGCTTCAGGCGCCGCTGGTCCTGCCCGAACAGGGAGCCGTCCAGGTCCAGGTGGTCATCGGCGCCGCCGACGACACGGGTCAACGCGACGTGCGGGTGTACTCGCGCCCGGAGAGCGCCGACGCGGACCGGCCGTGGACCCTTCACGCCGAGGGTGTCCTCGCGCGGGAGGCCCCCGCCGCTGGCCACGGCACCGACCTGGCGACCTGGCCACCCCGGGACGCCGAGGCCGTCGACGTCTCCGGTTTCTATCCCGCCGTCGCCGACGCCGGCTACGGCTACGGTCCCGTCTTCCAGGGCCTGCGCGCCGCATGGCGGCGCGGCGACGAGGTGTTCGCCGAGGTCGCGCTGCCGGAGGCGGCCCAGGCCGAGGCCGCGCGCTACGGCCTCCACCCCGCCCTCCTCGACGCCGCCGTCCAGGCCAACGGCTTCGGCCCCATCGCCGCCGAGGGAGGTGGCGCGAAGCTGCCGTTCGCGTGGACCGGTGTGTCCCTCTTCGCCGCCGGCGCGACCTCCCTGCGGGTGCGGATCACCCCGAACGGCCAGGACGGCGTGGCGATCGAGGCCGCCGACAGCGCGGGACAGCCCGTCGCCCGGGTCGAGTCGCTGGTGCTCCGCGCGGTGGCGGCCGGTCAGCTCGGCGCCGAGGACGCGCCCGAGCGGGACGCGCTGTTCGGCGTCGACTGGACCAGCCTCCCGGTGGACGCCTCGGACCGGCAGGACGGCGAGGATGCCGTCGCGGGCTGGGCGCTGCTGGGCGAGGACCGCTACGGGCTGGGTTCCGGGTCTTCCCGAGGTGGGCTCTCCCGGCGGGTCGCCGACCTGTCCGAGCTCGCCGAGGACGTGCCGCCGGTCGTCGTGTACTGCCCGGCGGCGGCTGAGGACAGCCTGAACGAGCCGGCTCGGGCCGCCGAGTCCGCCGTGCTCGACGCGTTGGCGACGGTGCGGGAGTGGCTCGCGCGGGAGACCCTTGCCGAGGCGCGGTTGGTCGTGGTGACCCGTGGCGCCGTCGCCACGGCGACCGGCGAGGACGTCGAGGATCTGCACCTCGCCCCGGTGTGGGGCCTGGTGCGGACCGCCCAGTCGGAGAACCCCGGCCGCCTTCTGCTGGTGGACCTCGATCCCGCCGACGCACGGGCCGAGACCGAGGCTACCGAGGCAACCGAAACGAACGAGACGAACGAGACGGCCGAGGCCGCTGCCGGAGCGGATCTCACCGCCCCCGCCGCGCTCGCCGCCGCCGTCACCGTCGCGCTCGCCTCCGACGAGCAGCAGCTCGCGGTGCGCGGGGGCCGCGTCAGGGCGCCGCGACTGGTGCGCGCCGGTTCGACCGGCTCCGCCCTGCTGCCGCCGGTCCGTGAGCGGGCCTGGCGCCTGGACTCCACCGGCGCCGGCACGCTGGAGAGCCTGGCTCTGCTGCCCAGCGCCGAGGCGAGTGCCCCGCTGGAGCCGGGCCAGGTGCGGGTCGCGGTCCGCGCCGCGGGCCTGAACTTCCGCGACGTGCTGATCGGCCTCGGCATGTACCCCGGGGCCGCGAACCTCGGCGGCGAGGCCGCGGGCGTGGTCGTGGAGGTCGGCGACGAGGTGCGGGGCCTGGCTCCGGGCGACCGTGTGCTGGGCGTGCTGCCCGGGTCGTTCGGCCCGCTTGCGGTGACCGACCACCGGACCCTGACCCGCATGCCGGACAGCTGGTCGTTCGAGCAGGGCGCCGCTATCCCCATCGTGTACCTCACGGCCTACTACGGCCTGGTGGACCTCGCCGGTCTCCAGGCAGGGGAGTCGGTGCTGGTCCACGCCGCCGCCGGCGGTGTGGGCATGGCAGCCGTGCAGCTCGCACGGCACCTCGGCGCGACGGTCTACGCGACGGCGAGCCGGCCCAAGTGGGACGTGGTGCGCGGGCTCGGCGTCCCCGACGAGCGGATCGCGTCCTCGCGCGACCTCGACTTCCGCGACGCGTTCCTCGCCGCGACGGACGGCGCGGGCGTCGACGTGGTGCTGGACTCGTTGGCGCGGGAGTTCGTCGACGCGTCGCTGGAGCTGCTGCCGCGCGGCGGACATTTCGTCGAGATGGGCAAGACCGACATCCGGGACCCGGAGCAGGTCGCACAGGACCACCCCGGCGTCCGCTACCAGGCGTTCGACGTGCTCGACGCCGGCCCGCAGCGCCTCGGCGAGATGCTCACGGAGATCGTCCGCCTCTTCGAGGAGGGCGCGCTCCAGCCGCTGCCGGTCACCACGTGGGACGTGCGGCGGGCACCCGAGGCACTCCGGTACATGAGCCAGGCCCGGCACATCGGCAAGATCGTGCTGACCGTCCCGGCCGGCCTCGACCCGGAGGGCACGGTGCTGGTCACCGGCGGCACCGGGACACTCGGCGCCCTGCTGGCACGCCACCTCGTCGTCGAGCACGGCGTCCGGTCGCTGGTGCTGACCAGCCGCCGCGGCGGCGAGGCCGCGGGCGCGGCCGAGCTGGTGGCGGAGCTGGAGCAGCACGGCGCGACGGTGCGCGTCGCGGCCTGTGACGCCGCCGACCGCGAGCAGCTGGCCGCCGTGCTGGCCGCGATCCCCGCCGAGCACCCCCTGACGGGCGTGGTCCACGCGGCGGGCGTCCTCGACGACGGCATCATCGGCTCGCTGACCGAGGAGCAGGTCCACCGCGTGTGGCGGCCGAAGGTCGACGCCGCGGTCAACCTCCACGAGCTGACCCGCGACGCCGACCTGCGCATGTTCGTGCTGTACTCCTCGGCCGCCGGCGTCTTCGGCAGCCTCGGCCAGGCGAACTACGCCGCCGCGAACACCTTCCTCGACGCGCTCGCCGCGCACCGTCGCAGCCTGGGCCTGCCCGGCCTGTCGCTCGCCTGGGGCCTGTGGGAGGAAGCCAGCGGCATGACCGCGCACATGGCCGACCAGGACCGGGCGCGCGTCTCCCAGAGCGGCATGCCGACGCTCTCGTCCGAACTCGGCCTGACCCTCTTCGACGCGGCCAGCGCCGCCCACGACGCCCTCCTCGTCGCCAGCCCGATGGACATGGCCGCCGCCCAGGCCCAGGCCGACCAGGGAAGCGTGACGCCGCTCCTGCGCGGTCTGGTCCGCCCGGCGCGCACCCGGCGGACGGCGGCCGGAGGCGCCGCCGGCTCGGCCGAGTCCTCCTCGCTGCGGCGCCAGCTCACCGGCCTCAACGAGGCGGAGCGGACGCAGGCCGTGCTCGACCTGGTCCGCACCCACGTCGCCGCCGTGCTCGGCCACGCCGACGCGCTCGCCATCGACGCCGAACGCCGCTTCAAGGACCTCGGTTTCGACTCGCTGACGGCGGTCGAACTGCGCAACCGCCTCAACGCCGCGACCGGGCTGCGCCTGCCGGCCACGCTCGTCTTCGACCACCCGACCCCGGCCGCCCTGGCCGGCTTCGTCCTCGGGGAGGTCTGGGGTGCGGAGGGCCCGGAGGGCGCGAAGGAGTCCTCCGCGGTCACGGTCGGCATCGCGAGCAACGAACCCATCGCGATCGTGGGCATGTCCTGCCGCTTCCCCGGTGGCGTCGAGTCGCCGGAGGACCTGTGGCGCCTGGTGCGCGACGGGGTCGACGCGGTCGGCGACTTCCCCACCGACCGTGGCTGGGACGTCGACGCGCTCTACGACCCCCAGCTGCTGCGGCACGGCACCACCTACGCCCGCGAGGGCGCGTTCCTGCACGACGCCACCGAGTTCGACGCCGAGTTCTTCGGCATCTCGCCGCGCGAGGCCACGGCGATGGACCCGCAGCAGCGGCTCCTGCTGGAGGCGTCGTGGGAGGTGTTCGAGCAGGCCGGGATTCCCGCCGAGTCGCTGCGGGGGAGCCGGACCGGCGTGTTCGCCGGCGTCCTCGCCACCGGGTACGCGACCGGCCTGACCAGCATCCCGGAGCACATCGAAGGCTTCCTGGGCACGGGCACCATGGTCAGCCTCGCGTCGGGCCGCGTGTCGTACACCTTCGGTCTCGAAGGCCCGGCGGTGACGGTCGACACGGCGTGTTCGTCGTCGCTCGTGGCCCTCCACCTGGCGGCGCAGGCGCTGCGCAACGGCGAGTGCGACATGGCGCTCGCGGGCGGCGTGACGATGATGCCGACGCCCAACACCTTCGTGGAGTTCAGCCGGCAGCGCGGGCTCGCCTCGGACGGCCGGTGCAAGCCGTTCGCGTCGGCGGCCGACGGCACCGGCTGGGGCGAGGGCGTCGGCGTTCTGCTGGTGGAGCGTCTGTCGGACGCGCGGCGCAACGGGCACCGCGTGCTGGCGGTCGTGCGGGGCTCCGCGATGAACCAGGACGGTGCGTCGAATGGTTTGACGGCGCCGAACGGGCCGTCGCAGCAGCGCGTCATCCGGCAGGCGCTGGCCAACGGTGGCCTGTCCCCGACGGACGTGGACGCGGTGGAGGCCCACGGCACCGGGACGCGCCTCGGTGACCCGATCGAGGCGCAGGCGCTGCTGGCCACCTACGGCCAGGAGCGGTCGGAGGACCGGCCGTTGTGGCTGGGGTCGATCAAGTCGAACATCGGTCACACGCAGGCGGCGGCGGGTGTCGCGGGTGTCATCAAGATGGTGATGGCGATGCGCGAGGGCGTGTTGCCGCAGAGCCTGCACGTGGACGAGCCGTCGGAGCACGTGGACTGGTCGGCGGGCACGGTCGCGCTCTTGAGTGAGGCGCGGGAGTGGCCGGAGACGGGTGGTCGTCCGCGTCGGGCGGGTGTGTCGTCGTTCGGGATCAGTGGCACGAACGCGCACGTGGTCATCGAGGAGGCGCCGGCGGAGGAGACGGCATCCGGTCCTGTTGTCCTCGGTGGAGACCGGCTGCCGGTCGTTCCGTGGGTGGTTTCTGCCCGGAGTGGTGAGGCGTTGGCGGCGCAGGCCGGACGCCTGGCCGACGCGGCGGCCGACCTGGACGCGGCGGACGTGGGTTGGTCTCTGGTGTCGGGCCGGGCTGAGCTGTCGCACCGTGCCGTGGTGTGGGGCGGGGAGTCTGGCGAGCTGATCGCCGGGCTGCGGTCGGTCGCGGACGGCGCGCCGGTGGGTGGTGTGGTCGAGGGGCGTCTGGCTGTTGTGTTCACGGGTCAGGGTGCGCAGCGGGCGCGGATGGGCGCCGGGCTCGCTGAGGCGTTCCCGGTGTTCGCCGAGGCGCTTGCCGAGGTGTGTGCGGGCTTTGAGGGTCTGTTGCCGCGTCCGCTGGCTGAGGTGTTGGGCGCGGAGCCGGGCAGTGAGACGGCTGCTCTGCTCGACCGGACGGTGTTCACGCAGGCTGGTCTGTTCGCGGTGGAGGTGGCTGCGTGGCGGCTGGCGGAGTCGTTCGGTGTCCGTCCTGACTTTGTCGCGGGTCATTCGATTGGTGAGATCGTGGCCGCGCATGTGGCGGGGGTCTTTGACCTGGCGGACGCCTGTCGTCTCGTGGCCGCGCGTGGTTCGTTGATGCAGGCGCTGCCTGCGGGCGGTGGGATGCTGTCCGTTCAGGCCGCTGCTGATCAGGTGCGGGAGGTTCTCGACACGGTCGCGGATGTCGACATCGCGGCCGTCAACGGCCCGACGTCGGTGGTCGTCGCCGGTGCGGTGGAGGCGCTGGACGAGGTCGCCGACCGCTTCGGCCAGGACGGGGTGAAGACGCGTCGTCTGACGGTTTCGCACGCGTTCCACTCCCGTCTGATGGAGCCGATGCTGGCGGAGTTCGCTGAGGTGGTCGGCCGTGTCACGTTCCGGGCTCCGGCGATCGCCCTGGTGTCGAACGTGACGGGTGAGCTGGCGGAGCTTGAGGTCACCGAGGCGGAGTACTGGGTGCGGCATGTGCGGGAGGCCGTGCGGTTCGCCGACGGTGTCACCGCGCTGCGTCGTGCCGGGGTGACGACGTTCTTGGAGCTCGGCCCCGACGCAACGTTGACGGCGATGGGTGCCGAGTGCCTGGAGGACGGGGACACGACCGCCGCGTTCGTTCCCTCCACCCGTCGCGACCACGACGAGGTGGAGACCTTCACCACCGCCCTCTCCCGCCTCTGGGCCCGCGGCGTCCACGTCGACTGGCGTACGGCCTTCGCCGGCCGCGCCGTCCAGCGCGTCGACCTGCCCACCTACGCCTTCCAGCGCCAGCGCTACTGGCTTGAGAACGAGACGGCCGGCGACCCGGTCGGTCTCGGGCAGAGCGCTGCCGGCCACCCGCTGCTGGGCGCGACCGTCAGCCTCGCCGCCGAGGGCGGCGTCGTCCTCACGGGTCGCCTGTCGCTGCGGACCCACCCGTGGCTGGCCGACCACGCCATCGGTGGCTCCGTTCTCTTCCCGGGCACCGGCTTCGTCGAGCTGGCCGTCCGCGCCGGTGACGAGGTCGGCTGCGGGCACCTGCGCGAACTGATGCTTCAGGCACCGCTCGTCCTGCCCGAACGCGGGGGAGTACAGGTCCAGGCCGTGGTCGGTGCCGCCGACGACACCGGCCGGCGGGAGCTGCGCGTCTACTCCCGGCCCGAGCAGGCCAGTGACGAGGAGGCGTGGACCTGCCACGCCGAAGGCAGCCTGGAGCCGCGCACCGCGCCCTCGCTCGAAACGGACTTCGCGAACTGGCCACCCGCCGACGCCGAGGCGCTGGACGTCTCGGGGTTCTACGCGGGCGTCGAGGAGACCGGCTACGGCTACGGCCCCGTCTTCCAGGGTCTGCGGGCGGTGTGGCGGCGCGGCGAGGAGATCTTCGCCGAGGTCGCGCTGCCGGAGTCGGCGCAGGCCGAGGCCGCGCGCTACGGCCTCCACCCCGCCCTCCTCGACGCCGCCCTCCACGCCCACGGGCTCGGCTCCTTCCCTCGCGGCAACGCCAACGGCAACGGCAACGCCGACGGCAACGGTGACGGCACGCTGCGGCTGCCGTTCGCCTGGTCGGGCGTGTCACTGCTGGCGGTGGGAGCCACGTCGCTGCGCGTCCGTTGCGCGACGGTGGGCAAGGACTCCACGTCGATCGAACTGGCCGACGGCGCGGGACGGCCGGTGGCACGGGTCGAGTCGTTGGCGATGCGGGCGGTCACCACCGACCAGCTCGCGACCGACACGGCCGGGCTCGACTCGGTCTTCCGCGTCGACTGGACCCCGGCAGAAACGGCGGACGCCGCCGCCACACCCCCCACCTCGCAGTGGCTGGCCCTCGGCGGGGACCCGCTCGGTCTCGGCCTCCGCCCCTGCCCCGAACTCGACGAACTGCCCGAGGGCGAGGACAGGGAGGACAAGGACGAGGACGCCGGCTCCGGCGTGACGCTTCTCGCCGTGGGCGACACGGGCGAGACCGGCGAGGGCCTCGCCGCCTCCACCCACGAGATCGCGCTGCGCACCTGGCGGACGGTCCGCGACTGGCTGGCCGACGAGCGCATGACCGACTCCCGACTCGTCGTCGTCACGTGCGGCGCCGTGGCCACCCGGTCCGGGCAGGACGTGACCGACCTGGCCAGCGCCCCGACCTGGGGTCTGGTGCGCTCCGCCCAGTCCGAGAACCCCGGACGGCTCACGCTCGTCGACCTGGAACCGGGCACGGAGGGCGAGGACGCCCTCGCGGCCGTCGTCGCCGGCCTCGGCGTCGACGAGCCGCAGGTCGCGGTCCGCGGAGGCGAGGTGTTCGTGCCGCGGCTGGTGCGCGTGACCTCG
The DNA here is from genome assembly GCF_052245655.1 of Streptomyces sp. 4N509B. Classification (NCBI taxonomy): domain Bacteria; kingdom Bacillati; phylum Actinomycetota; class Actinomycetes; order Kitasatosporales; family Streptomycetaceae; genus Streptomyces; species Streptomyces sp. 4N509B. Next base: position 19,895 of record NZ_JBQQBZ010000042.1, on the reverse strand, counting down.
GGCGGCGGGCTGGTCCCGCCGGCGAACGAGGCCGCGTGGCGCCTCGACGTCGGCACGGGCGCCGGCGCGGGAACGCTGGACGCGCTGGCGCTGGTCCCGGCCCCCGGGTCGGCCGCGCCGCTGGCCGCCGGCGAGGTGCGGGTCGCGGTCCGCGCCGCGGGCCTGAACTTCCGCGACGTGCTGATGGGCCTCGGCATGTATCCGGACACGGTGATGCTGGGCAGCGAGGCTGCCGGCGTCATCGTCGAGGTCGGCGAGGGCGTGACCAACGTCGCCGTCGGCGACCGCGTGATGGGCCTGGTGCACCGCGGCTTCGGTCCCCTGGCCGTGGTCGACGCGCGGCTCGTGGTGCCCATGCCGGAGGGCTGGTCGTTCGAGCAGGCGGCCTCCGTTCCGGTGGTCTTCCTGACGGCCTACTACGGGCTGGTGGACCTCGCGGGCCTTCAGGCGGGTGAGTCGGTGCTGATTCACGCGGCGGCCGGTGGTGTGGGCATGGCGGCGGTGCAGCTCGCCCAGCACCTGGGTGCCACCGTCTACGCGACGGCGAGTGAGCCGAAGCAGCGGGTGTTGGCGGAGCTGGGTGTGGAGCACGACCGGATCGCGTCCTCGCGTGATCTGGACTTCCGTGACGCGTTCCTGAACGCGACGGGTGGCGATGGTGTGGACGTGGTGCTGGACTCCCTGGCGCGGGAGTTCGTCGACGCCTCGCTGGAGCTGCTGCCGCGCGGCGGGCGGTTCCTGGAGATGGGCAAGACCGACATCCGCGACCCGGAACAGGTCGCCGAGGAGCACCCCGGCGTCCGCTACCGCGCCTTCGACATGCTGGAGGCCGGCCACGACCGCATCAACGAGATGCTGACCGAGATCGTCCGTCTCCTCGAACGAGATGAGGTCCGGCCGCTTCCGCTGCGGACGTGGGACGTGCGGCGGGCGCCGGAGGCGTTCCGTTTCATGAGCCAGGCCCGGCACGTGGGGAAGATCGTGCTGACGATCCCGGCGGGGTTGGACCCGGAGGGCACGGTGCTGGTCACCGGTGGCACCGGGACGCTCGGCGCCCTGCTGGCACGCCACCTCGTCGTCGAGCACGGCGTGCGGTCGCTCGTGCTGACCAGCCGCCGGGGCCCGGACGCCGAGGGCGCGGCCGAGCTGGCCGCGGAGCTGGAGGAGGCCGGCGCGCGGGTGCGGGTGGCGGCCTGTGACGCCGCCGACCGCGAACAACTGGCCGCCGTCCTGGCCGCCATCCCCGACGAGCACCCCCTGACCGGCGTGGTCCACGCCGCCGGCATCGCGGACGACGGCGTGATCGGCTCCCTCACCGAGGAGCAGGTCCGCCGCGTCCTGCGCCCGAAGATCGACGCCGCCGTCAACCTCCACGAGCTGACCCGCGACGCCGACCTGCGCATGTTCGCCCTGTACTCCTCCAGCGCCGGCATCCTCGGCAACCCGGGACAGGCGAACTACGCCGCCGCGAACACCTTCCTCGACGCGCTGGCCGCCCACCGCCGCAGCCTCGGCCTGCCCGCCGCGTCCCTGGCCTGGGGCCTGTGGGAGGAAACGAGCGACGTCTCCGGCAACCTATCGGCCGCCGACCTGGCGCGCATGGCCCGAGGCGGCCTCCTGCCCCTCTCGGCAGCGCACGGGCTGACGCTGTTCGACCTCACGCAACGGCTCGACGAGGCGATCACCGTCCCGATGCGCCTGGACCTGGCGGCGATGCGCAAGCACGCACAGACGGCCGGCGCCGAGCAGGCGGTGCACCCACTGTTCCGCAGCCTGGTGCGTGTGGTCGGCCGCCGTGCGGCCGACGGCGGCGCGGCGTTGGCGGGCGGCGGCTCCTCGCTCGCCGCCCGGCTGGCGGGCCTTGCCGCCGCCGACCGCGAGAAGCTGGTGTCGGAACTCGTGCGCACCCACGTCGCGGCCGTCCTCGGCCACTCGAACGCCCAGGCGGTCAACGCCGAACGGCAGTTCAAGGACCTCGGCTTCGACTCGTTGACCGCCGTCGAGCTGCGGAACCGTCTGAACGCCGCGACCGGCATGAGCCTGCCGGCCACGCTCGTCTTCGACTACCCGACGCCCGCCGCGCTCGCCGCGTACCTGCTGAGCGAGCTCGGCGGCGACGCCGCCACGGGCGCCACACACGCCTCCGGGACGGCGACCGCCGTCGGCGCCGCCGCCCTGGACGAGCCGATCGCGATCGTCGGCATGGCCTGCCGTTTCCCCGGCGGGATGGACTCGCCCGAGGCGATGTGGCGCCTGCTCAACGACGGGGTCGACGCCATGGGAGGCTTCCCCGACGACCGCGGCTGGGACCTGGAGAGGCTGTACAACCCCGACCCCGACGCGTCCGGCGCCTCCTACGTCCAGGAGGGCGGCTTCGTCTACGCCGCCTCCGAGTTCGACGCCGAGTTCTTCGGCATCTCGCCGCGTGAGGCGCTGGCGATGGACCCGCAGCAGCGAATGCTGCTCGAAGTCGTGTGGGAGTCCCTGGAACGCGCCGGCATCGACCCGGGCACGCTGCGCGGCCGGCCGGTCGGCACCTTCGTCGGCGGTGTCCAGTCGGACTACGGCACCGGAATCCAGCGCATCTCCGACAGCGCCGAGGGATACGCGCTGACGGGCACGACGACCAGCGTCATCTCCGGTCGCGTCGCCTACGTCCTCGGTCTCGAGGGTCCGGCGGTGACGGTGGACACGGCGTGTTCGTCGTCGCTCGTCGCCCTCCACCTGGCGGCGCAGGCGCTGCGCAACGGCGAGTGCGAGATGGCGCTCGCGGGCGGCATCACCGTCATGGCGACGCCGGGCGCGTTCGTGGAGTTCAGCCGGCAGCGCGGGCTCGCGGCCGACGGGCGGTGCAAGCCGTTCGCCTCGGCGGCCGACGGCACCGGCTGGGGCGAGGGCGTCGGCGTCCTCGTCGTCGAGCGGCTGTCGGACGCCCGGCGCAACGGGCACCAGGTGCTCGCGGTGGTGCGCGGCTCGGCGACGAACCAGGACGGTGCGTCGAATGGTTTGACGGCGCCGAACGGGCCGTCGCAGCAGCGCGTCATCCGGCAGGCGCTGGCCAACGCTGGCCTGTCCCCGGCTGACGTGGACGCGGTGGAGGCCCACGGCACCGGCACCCGCCTCGGCGACCCGATCGAGGCGCAGGCGCTGATCGCGACCTACGGCCAGGAGCGGCCGGAGGGCCAGCCACTGTGGCTGGGGTCGATCAAGTCGAACATCGGCCACACACAGGCGGCGGCCGGCGCCGCCGGGCTGATCAAGATGGTCATGGCGCTGCGGGCGGGCGTGCTGCCGCCGACGCTGCACGTGGACGAGCCGACCTCGCAGGTCGACTGGTCGGCGGGCACGGTCGCGCTGCTGACGGAGGCGCGGGAGTGGGCGGAGACGGCTGGCCGTCCGCGTCGGGCGGGTGTGTCGTCGTTCGGTATCAGCGGCACGAACGCGCACGTGATCCTGGAGCAGGCACCGGTTGAGGACGGTGCGGTGCCGGGCGAGGTCGTGCTGCCCGGTGACCGGCTGCCGACCGTTCCGTGGGTCGTCTCCGCCCGGAGCGGGGAAGCGTTGGCGGCGCAGGCCGGGCGACTCGCGGACGCTGCGGGCGAGTTGGACGCGGCGGACGTGGGTTGGTCGTTGGTGTCGGGCCGGGCTGAGCTGTCGCACCGTGCGGTGGTGTGGGGCCGGGACGGCGAGGAGCTGGTCGCTGGTCTGCGGTCCCTGGCCGAGGGCCGTGACGACCTGGGTGCCGGTGTGGTGGACGGCGGCTTGGCTGTGCTGTTCACGGGTCAGGGTGCGCAGCGTGCGCGGATGGGCGCTGGGCTTGCGGCTGGGTTCCCGGTGTTCGCTGAGGCGCTGGCGGAGGTGTGTGCGGGCTTTGAAGGTCTGTTGCCGCGTCCGCTGGCTGAGGTGTTGGGCGCGGAGCCGGGTAGTGAGACGGCCGCGTTGCTGGATCAGACGGTGTACACGCAGGCTGGTCTGTTCGCGGTGGAGGTGGCTGCGTGGCGGCTGGCGGAGTCCTTCGGTATCCGTCCGGACTTCGTCGCCGGTCACTCGATTGGTGAGATCGTCGCCGCTCACGTGGCGGGCGTCTTCGATCTGGCGGACGCGTGCCGACTCGTCGCCGCGCGTGGTTCGTTGATGCAAGCTTTGCCGGCCGGCGGCGGGATGCTGTCCGTCCAGGCCACCCTCGACCAGGTCCGTGGCGTGCTCGACACGGTCGCGGATGTCGACATTGCGGCCGTCAATGGCCCGACGTCGGTGGTCCTCGCCGGTCCGGTGAAGGCGCTGGACGAGGTCGCCGAGCGGTTCACTCAAGACGGAGTGAAGACGCGTCGCCTGAGCGTCTCGCACGCGTTCCACTCGCGTCTGATGGAGCCGATGCTGGCCGAGTTCGGTCAGGTCGCGGGTGAGATCACCTACCGCGCGCCCCGCATCCCGTTGGTGTCGAACGTGACCGGTGAGGTCGTCGACATGGAGGTCACCGAGGCCGAGTACTGGGTGCGGCATGTGCGGGAAGCCGTGCGGTTCGCCGATGGTGTCACCGCGCTGCGTCGTGCCGGGGTGACGACGTTCCTGGAACTCGGCCCCGACGCAACGCTGACCGCGATGGGTGCCGAGTGCCTCGACGCCGAGGACAACACGGCCGCGTTCGTTCCCTCCACCCGTCGGGACCGGGACGAGGTGGAGACCTTCACCGCCGCCCTGTCCCGCCTGTGGCAGCGCGGCGTCACGGTCGACTGGCGTACGGCCTTCGCCGGCCGCGCTGTCCAGCGCGTCGACCTGCCCACCTACGCCTTCCAACGCCGCCGCTACTGGCTGGAAGGTGACCTCGGCGGCGACGCGGCCGGCCTGGGGCTGGAGGCCGCTGGTCACCCGCTGCTCGGCGCGGCCGTGAGCCTCGCCGCCGAGGGCGGCGTCGTCCTCACGGGCCGACTGTCGCTGCGGAACCACCCGTGGCTGGCGGATCACGCCATCGGCGGCACGGTCCTCTTCCCGGGTACCGGTTTCGTCGAGCTCGCCGTTCGTGCGGGCGACGAGGTCGGCTGCGGGCACGTGCGGGAGCTGACGTTGCAGGCGCCGCTCGTCCTGCCCGAGCGCGGGGGAGTGCAGGTCCAGGTCGTCGTCGGCTCGCCCGACGACACCGGGCAGCGCGAGCTGCGGATCTACTCCCGCCCGGAGCAGGCGGCCGACGACGAACCGTGGGTCTGCCACGCCGAAGGCGCGCTCGAACGGGAGCAGTCACCGGACGGCGTGACCTCCGGGGCCTCCGTCACCACCGAGTTCGACCTCGCGACCTGGCCACCGGCCGACGCCGAGGCGCTGGACCCGTCGGGGCTCTACGAGGGCTTCGCCGACGCCGGCTACGCGTACGGCCCCGTCTTCCAGGGCCTGCGGGCGGCCTGGCGGAGCGGCGACGAGATCTTCGCCGAGATCGCGCTACCCGTGGACGAGCACGGCCGGGCGGCTCGTTACGGCATGCACCCCGCCCTCCTCGACGCGGTCCTGCACGCCAACGCGCTCGCGCTGGCCGCCGGCCGCGACAACGACGGCGACCGTGGCGAGGGAGGGATGCGCCTGCCGTTCGCGTGGACGGGCGTGACCCTGCTCGCCTCCGGCGCCACCACCCTTCGCGCACGCGTCACCCCCACGGGTACGAACGAGTTCGCGCTCCAGCTGGCCGACGCGACGGGCCGCCCGGTCGCGGCCGTGGAGTCGTTGCTGCTGCGCACGGTGACGAGCGACCAGCTCGCCGCCGTGGCCACGCCCGGCCAGGACGCGCTCTTCCGGCTGGAATGGATACCCCTGAAGGGTGGTGAGGCGACCCCAGTCCGTGACTGGGGTGTCCTCGGATCCGATCCGGGTGCGAGCATCGTCGGCGACGAAGCCGGCGTCACGGTGTACGACGACCTGTCTTCCCTCGTCACAGCCCTTGATGCAGGCCAGGATGCCCCCGGCACGCTCGTGCTTCCCTGCCTCCCCGCTGCGGGGAGTGAGCCTCTGAACATAGGGGTGGGGGATGCCGTAACTGGGGTGTTGACGATCTTGCGGGCGTGCTTGGTTGATGAACGGTTGGCCACGGCACGACTGGTCGTGGTCACCCGCGGTGCGGTTACTGGATTTGGGCACGATGTAGGGGATCTGATGCACACGCCGGTATGGGGGTTGGTGCGTTCCGCGCAGTCGGAGAACCCCGGCCGGTTCCTGCTCGTCGACCTCGACCCCGACGTCTCCGCCGGTGCGGGCGAGGGGGAGGGCGTCGCGCTTCCGGACGTCGTCGAGCTCGCCGCCTCGGCGGGCGAGTCCCAGCTGATGGTCCGCGGCGGCCAGGTCCTCGCGCCACGGCTGACCCGCGCGACCTCCGGCGGACCTCTCCCACTCGCCGTTCCCGACGGGCTCGACCCCGACGGCACCGTGCTGATCACCGGTGGCGTGGGCGCGCTCGGGTCGTTGCTGGCGCGGCACCTGGTGACCACACACGGGGTCCGCTCCCTGGTGCTGACCAGCCGTCAGGGGCCGGACACGCCGGGCGCGGCCGGGCTGGCGGGGGAGCTGGAGCAGCACGGCGCGACGGTGCGCGTCGCGGCCTGTGACGCCGCCGACCGCGAGCAGCTGGCCGCCGTGCTGGCCGCGATCCCCGCCGACCGCCCTCTGACGGGCGTGGTCCACGCGGCGGGCGTCCTCGACGACGCGCTGATCGGCTCGCTGACCGAGGAGCAGGTCCGGGCGGTCCTGCGGCCGAAGGTCGACGCGGCGGTCAACCTGCACGAGCTGACCCGCGACGCCGACCTGCGCATGTTCGTGCTGTACTCCTCGGTCGCCGGCGTACTCGGCAGCCCGGGACAGGGCAACTACGCCGCCGCGAACACCTTCCTCGACGCGCTGGCCGCGCACCGCCGCGGCCTCGGCCTGCCGGGCGTCTCCCTGGCCTGGGGTCTGTGGGAGGAGACCGGCGAGGCCGGGGGCGGCATGTCCCGCGTCGCGGGCGATCGCGGACGCGGTCGCATGGCCGGCAGCGGCATGCTGCCTTTGCCCGCGGCCCAGGGGCTGGCCCTCTTCGACGAGGCGTGGAACGCCGACGAACCGCTGCTGGTGGGTGTCCCGCTGGACGCGGCGGCGCTCCGACAGCAGGCGGAGCGGGGCATGCTGCCGGGCGTTCTGCGCGGCCTGGCGCCCCGGGTCAGGACCCGCAGGGCGGCCGTCGCGGACGGCGCGGGCGCGGCGGACCCGGCCGCGTTGAAGCGCCGCCTCGCGGAGCTCGGCGAGGCGGAACGGAACCGGCTGGCCACGGACCTGGTGCGGGCGGAGGTGGCGGCGGTACTCGGCCACGCCGAGGCACACGCCGTGGACGTCGAGCGGCAGTTCAAGGACCTCGGCTTCGACTCCCTCACCGCCGTCGACCTGCGGAACAGGCTCAACGCCGCGACCGGCCTGCGTCTGGCCGCGAGCCTCGTCTTCGACCACCCGACCCCGGCCGGACTCGCCCGCGAGATCCTCGCCCAGCTCGCACCTCGGGGCGCCGAGCCCGCCGAGGACGCGCAGGAGACCGAGATCCGCCAGCTGCTGGCCTCGATCCCGCTCGCCCAACTCCGCGCGGCCGGGCTCATGGAGGCACTGATGCACCTGGCGCGGCCGGAAGAGGAGAAGGCCCCGTCGTCTCAGGCCGATCCGGAGCTCGGCATCGCCGACATGGGGGTCGACGACCTCGTGCGCATGGCACTCGGCGACTCCGACTCCTGACCGCATCCACGAGAAAGCTGAGCGCTCATGGCGACCCCCATCGGCAATGAGAAGATCGTCGAGGCTCTGCGGGCCTCGCTCACCGAGGCGAACCAGCTGCGCCGACAGAACCAGCAGCTCCTCACCGCGCACCGCGAGCCGATCGCGATCGTCGGCATGGCCTGCCGGTACCCGGGCGGGGTCGCCTCGCCCGAGGACCTGTGGCGGCTGGTGAGCACGGGCACCGACGCCATCGGCGAGTTTCCCGGGGACCGTGGCTGGGACGTGGAGGGCATCTACGACCCGGAGCCGGGCGTGCCGGGCAAGAGCTACACGCGGGAGGGCGGCTTCCTCTACGAGGCGGCCGAGTTCGACGGCGAACCCTTCACGATCGCGCCGCGCGAGGCGCTGGCGATGGACCCGCAGCAGCGGCTGCTGCTGGAGGCCACCTGGGAGGTGTTCGAGCGGGCCGGCATCCCGGCGGAGGAGATGCGCGGCAGCCGGACCGGCGTGTTCGCGGGCCTGATGTACCACGACTACGGCAGCCGCCTGTCGCGGGTGCCGGACGAGGTCGGCGGGTACGTCGGCACCGGCACCGCGGGCAGCGTCCTGTCGGGGCGGGTGGCCTACTCCTTCGGTCTTGAGGGTCCGGCGGTGACGGTGGACACGGCGTGTTCGTCGTCGCTGGTGGCGTTGCACCTGGCGGCGCAGGCGCTGCGCAACGGCGAGTGCGACATGGCGGTGGCCGGTGGTGTCACCGTCATGTCGACACCGGCCACGTTCGTGGAGTTCGGGCGGCAGCGCGGGCTCGCGGCGGACGGCCGGTGCAAGTCGTTCGCGTCGGCTGCGGACGGGACGGGCTGGGGCGAGGGTGTCGGCGTTCTGTTGGTGGAGCGGCTGTCGGACGCGCGGCGCAACGGGCACCGGGTGCTGGCGGTCGTGCGCGGCTCCTCGATCAACCAGGATGGTGCGAGCAATGGTCTGACGGCCCCTAGCGGGCCGTCGCAGCAGCGCGTCATCCGTCAGGCGCTGGCCGCCGCCGGGCTCACGACGAACGACGTCGACGCGGTGGAGGCGCACGGGACGGGCACCTCGCTGGGTGACCCGATCGAGGCGCAGGCGCTGCTGGCGACGTACGGGCAGGGGCGGCCGGAGGACCGTCCTTTGTGGCTGGGGTCGATCAAGTCGAACATCGGTCACACGCAGGCGGCTGCGGGTGTGGCGGGCGTCATCAAGATGGTGATGGCGATGCGGGCGGGTGTGCTGCCGCCGACGCTGCACGTGGACGAGCCGTCGGAGTTCGTCGACTGGTCGGCGGGCTCGGTGGAGCTGCTGACGCGGGGCCGGGAGTGGCCGGAGACGGATGACCGTCCGCGGCGTGCGGGTGTGTCGTCGTTCGGGATCAGTGGCACGAACGCGCACGTGGTGATCGAGGAGGCGCCGGAGGACGCGGTGCCGGGCCCGGTCGTGGTCCCCGGGGAGAAGCTGCCGACGGTGCCGTGGGTGGTGTCGGCGGCGACGACCGAGGCGTTGGCGGCGCAGGCCGGGCGCCTGGCGGACGCTGTGGGTGAGTTGGACGCGGTGGATGTGGGTTGGTCGTTGGTGTCGGGTCGGGCTGAGCTGTCGCACCGTGCGGTGGTGTGGGGTCGGGACGGCGAGGAGTTGCTGGCCGGTCTGCGGTCGGTCGCGGACGGCGCGCCGGTGGGTGGTGTGGTCGAGGGTCGTCTGGCTGTTGTGTTCACGGGTCAGGGTGCGCAGCGTGCGCGGATGGGCGCTGGGCTTGCGGCTGGGTTCCCGGTGTTTGCTGAGGCGCTTGCCGAGGTGTGTGCGGGCTTTGAGGGTCTGTTGCCGCGTCCGCTGGCTGAGGTGTTGGGCGCGGAGCCGGGCAGTGACACGGCCGCTTTGCTGGATCAGACCGTCTTCACGCAGGCTGGTCTGTTCGCGGTGGAGGTGGCCGCGTGGCGGCTGGCGGAGTCGTTCGGTGTCCGTCCTGACTTTGTGGCGGGTCATTCGATTGGTGAGATCGTCGCCGCGCACGTGGCGGGGGTGTTCGATCTGGCGGACGCGTGCCGGCTCGTGGCCGCGCGTGGGTCGTTGATGCAGGCGCTGCCTGCGGGCGGCGGGATGCTGTCCGTCCAGGCCACCCTCGACCAGGTCCGCGAGACGCTCGACGGCATACCCGGCGTCGACGTCGCCGCCGTCAACGGCCCGACCTCCGTCGTGCTCGCCGGCCCCACCGCCGAGCTTGAGCAGGCGGGCTGGGCCTTCGCCGACGCCGGGGTGAAGACGCGCCGCCTGACGGTCTCCCACGCGTTCCACTCCCACCTCATGGAGCCGATGCTGGCCGAGTTCGGCCGCGTCGCGGGAGAGGTCGCCTACCAGACGCCCCGGCTCCCGATGGTGTCCAACGTGACCGGCGAACTCGTCGACGCCGAACTCGCCGAGGCCGAGATCGCCACGCCCGAGTACTGGGTGCGGCACGTGCGGGAGACCGTCCGGTTCGCCGACGGCGTCACCGCCCTTCGCCGCGCGGGCGCCGTCACGTTCCTGGAGCTCGGCCCCGACGCCACGCTGACCGCGATGGGCGCCGAGTGCCTCGACGCGGGCGACACGACCGCCGCGTTCGTCCCCTCCGCCCGCCGGGACCGGGACGAGGTGGAGAGCTTCACCGCCGCCCTCTCCCGCCTGTGGACCCGCGGCGTCCACGTCGACTGGCGCACGGCCTTCGCCGGACGCGCCGTCCACCGCGCCGAGCTGCCGACCTACGCCTTCCAGCACCAGCGCTACTGGCTTCAGGACGAGGACCCCGGGGCCGTCCACCCCGAATCCCTCGCGGTCGACCCGGAGGAGGCGCGCTTCTGGGAGGCGGTCGAGCAGCAGAACCTCGCCGCCCTCACCGACGCCCTCCAGGTCGACGGCGACGAGCCGTTGCGCGACGTGCTGCCCACGCTGTCGGCCTGGCGCCGCGAGCGTCGCGAGCGCAGCCTTCTCAACGACTACCGCTACCAGGTCTCCTGGCGGCCCGTCGAGGCGCCCGCCGCCTCGCTCGACGGCACGTGGCTGCTCGTGGTGCCCTCCGCGCCGACCGCGCCCCGGCTCGTCGACGCCTGCCGCACGGCCCTCACCCGCCACGGCGCCCAGGTGCTGACGCTCACCGTCGACCCGGCCCACGCCCACCGCATGGAGCTCGCCGACGAACTCGGCGAGGTGCTGCTGGACCTGGCGCCGCGGCCCGCCGACGGCGAACAGCCCGGCGCCCCCGAGGCCGCCGTCGCCGGCGTCCTGTCGCTCCTCGCCCTCGAGGACGGCACCGACCTCGCCGCCGACGAGCTGCCCCACGGACTGTCCGCGACCGTCGCGCTGGCGCAGGCCCTGGCGGACGCCGCCGTGACCGCCCCGCTGTGGTGCGTCACCCGTGGCGCGGTCGCCGCCGCGCCGGGCGACCCGGCGCCCGACGCCGCGCAGGCCATGCTCTGGGGCCTCGGCCGCGTCGTCGGCCTCGAAGCGCCCGAACGCTGGGGCGGCCTGCTCGACCTCCCCGACGACCTCGACGAGCACGAGGACATCGACGGCCGCGGCGCCCGGCTCCTGGCCGGTCTGCTGTCCGTCCGTGGCGGCGAGGACCAGGTCGTGGTGCGCCGCTCCGGCGTGCTCGCCCGCCGCGTCGTCGCCGCCCCGGCGGCGCCGGAGGCCGGCGACACCCCGTGGCCCCCGGCCGGCACCGTGCTCGTCACCGGAGGCACCGGCGGCCTCGGCGCCGAACTCGCGCGCTCCCTCGCCGCGGCCGGCGCCGACCACCTGCTGCTCCTGAGCCGCCGCGGCCCCGACGCGCCCGGCGCCGCCGACCTCGCCGAGGAACTCCGCGCGTCCGGCACCGAGGTGACGATCGCCGCCTGCGACGCCGCCGACCGCGACCGCCTGGCCGAGGTCCTGGCCGACATCCCGGCCGAGCACCCGCTGCGCTCCGTCGTCCACGCGGCCGGCGTCCTCGACGACGGCGTCCTGGACGCGCTCACCCCCGAGCCCATGCGGCGGGTGCTGCGCCCCAAGGTGACCGCGGCGCTCAACCTCCACGAGCTGACGCGCGACCACGAGCTGTCGTCGTTCGTGCTGTTCTCCTCCTTCGCCGGCACCTTCGGCTCCCCCGGCCAGGCCGCCTACGCGGCGGCGAACGCGTTCCTCGACGCCCTCGCCGAGCAGCGCCGCGCCGCCGGGCTGCCCGCCGTCTCCGTCGCCTGGGGCCCGTGGGCCGGCGCCGGCATGGCCGGCGAGACCACGGTGGAGCGCGGCATGCGCCGCACCGGCCTGACGCCGCTCGTGCCGGAGCGGGCGCTCGCGGCGCTTCGGCAGGTCGTCCGGGACGGGGACCCCTCGCTGACCGTCTTCGACGTCGACTGGGAGCAGTTCGCCACCGTCTTCACCGCGCTCCGGCCGAGCCCGCTGCTCGCCGAGCTGCCCCAGGTGCGGCGGCTGGCGGAGCGCGGCGCCGGGGCCGGCGCCGAGGCCACCGAGCAGTCCGGCGAACTCCTGCGCCGCCTGGCCGCGCTGCCGGGCACGGAACGGGAGCGCGCCATCGTCGAGCTGGTGCGCGGCCAGGTGGCGGCCGTCCTCGGCTACGCGAGTGGCCAGGCCATCGCCCAGGACAAGCCGTTCAAGGAGCTCGGCTTCGACTCGCTCGCCGCCGTCGAGCTCCGCAACCGGCTGATCGCCACCACGGGCCTGACCCTGCCGGCCACCCTGGTCTTCGACCACCCCACCTCGCTCGCCGTCGCCCGCTACCTGAAGGCCGAGCTGCTGACGGACGACCAGCCCGCCGGCCAGGCCGCCGCACCCCGCGCCGCCGCCAGGTCCGGGGCGGGCACGACGGACGAGCCGATCGCGATCATCGGCATGGCCTGCCGCTTCCCCGGCGGCGTCGCCTCCCCCGAGGAGCTGTGGCGCCTGGTCGCCGACGGCGGCGACGCCATCACGCCCTACCCGGCCGACCGCGGCTGGAACATCGACGACTACTACGACCCGGACCCCGACCGGCCCAACACCACCTACAGCCGCGAGGGCGGCTTCATCGACGGCGCCGGCGACTTCGACGCCGCCTTCTTCGGCATATCGCCGCGCGAGGCGCTGGCGATGGACCCGCAGCAGCGGCTCCTGCTCGAAGCGTCCTGGGAGGCCATCGAACGCGCCGGCATCGACCCGACCACGCTGCGCGGCAGCCAGACCGGCGTGTACACCGGGCTCGTCGCCCTCAGCAGCAGCCTGTCGACCTCGCCCGCGCAGATCCCCGACGAGCTCGGGGGCGTGATCGGCACCGGCAGCGCGGCCAGCGTCGCCTCCGGGCGCGTCGCCTACTCCCTGGGCCTGGAAGGGCCCGCCATGACGGTGGACACGGCCTGCTCGGCCTCGCTGGTGGCCCTCCACCTCGCCGCCCAGTCCCTCGGCCGCGGCGAGAGCGACCTCGCGCTGGCCGGTGGCATCACGATCCTCAGCACCCCGGCGATGTTCGTGGAGTTCAGCCGCCAGCGCGGCATCGCCCCCGACGGCCGCTGCAAGGCGTTCGCCGCGTCGGCCGACGGCTTCGGCCCGGCGGAGGGCGTCGGGATGCTGCTGCTGGAGCGGCTGTCGGACGCGCGGCGCAACGGCCACCGCGTCCTCGCGGTCGTGCGCGGCTCCGCGATCAACCAGGACGGCGCCAGCAACGGCCTGACCGCGCCGAACGGGCCCTCGCAGCAGCGCGTCATCCGGCAGGCGCTGGCCAACGCGGGCCTGGCGGCGGGCGACGTCGACGCCGTCGAGGCCCACGGCACCGGCACCTCGCTCGGCGACCCGATCGAGGCGCAGGCCCTGATCGCCACCTACGGCCGTGACCGGGCGGAGGACCGACCGCTGTGGCTCGGCTCGGTGAAGTCGAACATCGGTCACACGCAGGCGGCGGCCGGCGTCGCGGGCGTCATCAAGATGGTGATGGCGATGCGTGAGGGCGTCCTGCCGCCCACGCTCCACGTCGAGGCGCCGTCCCCGCACATCGACTGGTCGGCCAGCCCGGTGTCGCTGCTCACCGCCTCCCGTCCGTGGACCTCCGAGGGGCGTCCGCGCCGCGCCGGCGTGTCGTCGTTCGGCATCAGTGGCACCAACGCCCACGTGATCCTGGAGGAGGCCGAGCCGGAGCAGGAGGAGGTCAGCACCCCGGAGGGGCCCGTCGTCTTCTCGCCGCCCCTGCTGCCGTGGGCGCTGACGGCCCGGGGCGGCGCCGCCCTGCGGGCGCGGGCCGGTGCCGTGTCGCGCGACGTGGCGGCCCACGCCAAGGACCCGGCCGCCCTCGGGTACGCGCTGCTCACGCAGCGGTCCGCGTTCGAGGACCGCGCGCTGGTGTGGGGCCGGGACCTCGCCGAACTGCGGGCCGGCGCCGACACCCTCGCCGCCGACCCCGACGCCCTCCCCGGCGCGGACGGCGACGCCACGGCGACGGCCGCCGTGGCCGACCGCGCGGGGAACGTCGTCCAGGGCACCGCCGACCTGGCCGGCGGCGTCGCGTTCGTCTTCCCCGGCCAGGGCTCGCAATGGATCGGCATGGCCAGGGACATGCTGGCCGGCTCCCCGGTGTTCGCCGCCCGCATGGCCGAGTGCGAGGCCGCGCTCGCGCCGTTCGTGGACTGGTCGGTCACCGAGGTGCTCACCGACGACTCCGACCCGGGCTGGATGGAGAACGTCGAGGTGCTCCAGCCCACGCTGTGGGCCGTGATGGTCTCCCTGGCGGCGGTCTGGGAGGCCCTCGGGGTCGTGCCGTCGGCGGTCATCGGGCACTCCCAGGGCGAGCTGGCCGCCGCCGCGGTCGCCGGCGCCCTCAGCCTGGAGGACGCCGCCCGCGTCATCGTGGCCCGCGCCGCGCTGGTCGTGCCGACCAGGGACAGCGGCACCCTCCTGACGGTCGCCGCCGGCCGCGACCGCGTCGACCCCTGGCTGGAGCGCTGGCCCGGCCAGCTGTCGGTGGCCGCCGTCAACGGGCCCTCCAGCGTCGTCGTGTCCGGCGCGTTCGACGCCCTCGACGAGCTGGCGGAGCTGCTGGCCGCGGAGGGCGTCTGGTGCCGCCGCGTGCCCGGCACCCACCCCGCGCACTCCCCGCAGATGGAGGCGCTGCGGGAGGACCTGCTGGCGGCCACCGCGCCGGTGCGGCCACGCGCCTCCCGCGTGCCGGTCGTCTCCACGGTCACCGGAGCGGTCCACGACGGCGAGGCCATGGACGCCGACTACTGGTACGCCAACCTCCGCGAGACCGTCGAGTTCGAACGCGCCCTCGGGACGGCCCTCGACCTCGGCTGCTCCGCCCTCGTCGAGATCAGCCCGCACCCGGTGCTGAACGTCGGCATGCAGGAGATCATCGACGCCCACGGCGCCCACGCCGTCGCCGTCGGCACGCTGCGCCGCGCCGAGGACGGCCCCCAGCGGTTCGTCACCAACGCCGCCAGCCTGTGGACGCGCGGCGTCCCCGTCGACTGGCGGGCCCTCTACCACGGCCGCACCCTGCGCCGCGTCGACGTGCCGCCCTACCCGTTCCAGCGGCGCAGGTACTGGCTGAACGCCGCCGCCGCGAGCGGCGACCCCGCCGGCCTCGGCCTCGGCGACACCGGCCACCCGCTGCTCGGCGCCGCCGTCAGCCTCGCCGCCGGCGACGGGCTGCTGCTGACCGGCCGGCTCTCCGCGCAGACCCACCCGTGGCTGGCGGAGCACACCGTCGCCGGCCACGCCCTCCTGCCGGGCTCGGTGCTCACCGAGTTCGCCGTCCGCGCCGGCGACGAGGTCGGCTGCGGGCACGTCCGCGAGCTGCTGCTGCTCGCGCCCCTCGCCCTGCCGGGCCGGGGCGGCGTCCGGGTGCAGATCGTGGTGGGCTCCACCGCCGGCGACGACGGCCGCGAGCTGCGGATCTACTCGCGGCCCGACGACGCCCCCGCCGACCAGCCCTGGACGCTGCACGCCGAGGGCACGCTCGCCCCGGAACCGGCCGACGCCCCGCCCGCGGAGGCGACGACGTCCGACCCGGCCGCCTGGCCGCCGCTGGGCGCGGAACCCGTCGACGTCACGGACTTCTACGCCGTCGCGCGGGCCGCCGGCTACGGCTACGGCCCGGCGTTCCAGGGCCTGACCGCGGTGTGGCGGCGCGGCGAGGACATCCTCGCCGAGGCCAGGCTGCCGGAGGCGCAGCGCTCGGAGGCCGCCCGCTACGGCCTCCACCCCGCCCTCCTCGACGCCGCCCTGCACGCCGCGGGCGTCGCCCTCGACGGCACGACCGAGCCGGGGACGCTGCGGCAGCCCATGGCGTGGAACGGCGTGACGCTCCACGCCACCGGCGCCACCGAGGTACGGGTCAGGCTCGCCCCCGTCGGCCAGGACAGCCTGCGGATCACCCTCAGCGACCCGGCGGGGCTGCCGGTCGCGACCGTCGACACCCTGGTCCAGCGCACCGTCGACGCCGAGCAGCTCGCCCGCGCCCTCGCGGACGCTGCGCGCGCGGGCGGAGGCGACGGCCCCGCCCTCCTCGTCAGGGAGTGGACGCCGCTGGCGACGCCGCCGGTGGACGAGCCGCCGGCCGGCCGGCGCTGGGCGGTCCTCGGGCACGACGGGCTCGGCGTCGGCGCCGCGATCCAGGACGGCGGGCACGCCGTGGACTCCTACACCGACCTGGACGCGATCCTCGCCGCCCTCGACGTGGGCATCCCGGCGCCGGAGTTCGTCCTCGCCGTCCACGCCCCCCGGCCCGCCACGGGACGCGACGGCCACGACGGTCTCGGCGGCATCGACGGCGACGGCGACGGCGACGGCGTCGGCGACGGCGCGGCCGAGGAGGCCGCGCGGCTGCTGGAGCGGTGGCGCGCGGAGGAGCGACTCGCCGACTCACGGCTCGTCGTGGTCGTCAACGGCACCCTCGCCACCACGCCCGACGCGGAGCCCGCCCACCCCGCCGGCTCGGCCGTCTGGCAGCGCGTCCACGCCGCCCAACACACCACGCCCCACCGCTTCCTGCTCGTCGACCTCGACGGCCCCCTCGCCGCCGACCTGCTGCCGGAGGCCGTCCCGGCCGCCCTGGCCGCGAACGAGCCGAGGCTCGCCGTGCACGGCGAGACGGTCCTCGTCCCCCGCCTCCACCGGGCGCTGCCCCCCGCCGCCCCCGGCGCCGACGACCCGCGCCGCGCCGCCCTCGGCGGCACGGTGCTGCTGACCGGCAGCGGCCCCCTGACCGCGGCCGTCGCCCGCCACCTGGCGTCCGAGGCCGCCCCGCGCCGCCTGACCGTCGCCGGTCCCGACGCCGAGGGCCTCACCGCCCTCGCCGCCGAACTCAGCGCGCTGCCGGTGGACCTGGAGACCGTGGTGGGCGACCCCGTGGACGCCGCCTGGCTGGCGGCCGTCCTCAAGGGCGCCGCCGCCGAGGAACCCCTCACCGCCGTCATCGACACCAGCGGCAGCGTCGAGGCGGTCCATCACCTCGACCGGCTCACCGCCGACCTGCCGCTCGGCGCGTTCGCCTGCTGCACCGGGCGCCCCGAGCCGCGCGTCGAGGCGCTCGCCCGGCGCCGCCGCGCCCATGGCCTGCCCGCCCTGGCCCTGTCGGGTGTCGACCTCCCCTCGGACGCCGCGACCGAGCCCGCCGACGAGGCGCTGGCCCAGGCGTTGCCGCAGGCCCTGACCCTCGACCGGCCCGCCGCCGTCGTCACCCGGCTCGACGGCGCCGCCCTGCGCCGCGCGTCCGACGCCGGCACCCTCCCCGCCGAACTCCGCGCCCTCGCGGCGGCCACCGAGACCGCCCCACCGGGCCGCCGCGTCGCCGCGGGCGGCACGGGCCCGGCCGCCGGCACCGACGGCGGCGAGGCACTGGCCCGCCGCCTGGCGGACCTCACCGAGGCCGACCGCGAACGCGCCCTCACGCTGCTGGTGCGCCAGCAGATCGCCGCCGTCCTCGGCCACTCCTCGGCGCAGGAGGTCGACCCCGAACGCCCCATCAAGGACCTCGGCTTCGACTCGATGATGGCCGTCCAGCTGCGCAACCGGCTCGTCGCCGAGACCGGACTCGACCTGCCCACCACCCTGGCGTTCGCCCACCCGACCCCGGCCGCCCTGGCCGGCTACCTCGGCGGCCGTCTCCAGCCGACCGACACCGTCGGCAGCCGCCTCCTCGACGAGATCGAACGTCTCGACGTCGCCCTCGCCGCACTCGACGCGGACCACACCGACCGCTCCCGGATCGCGAAGCGGCTCCAGGCCCTCGCCTGGCGCCTGGGCAGCCGGCCGGACGCGGACGACACGCCCGCCGAGGCCGTCCTCGACGACACCGTCCTCGACTCGGTGACCGACGACGAGATGTTCGAACTGATCGATCGGGAGCTGGGTGAGCTCTGACCAGCCCGTCGGCACCCGGCCACCCGCCGCGCCCGACCCCTCCCACCACCTCCCGACGTTCCGCCCCGCCCCGTAGGAAGTGCCGACGATGTCGACCACAGAAGCCAAGCTCCGTGACTATCTGAAGCGGGTCACCGCAGACTTCAGCCAGCTCCGCCGGCGCATGCGCGACCTCGAGGCCCGGCAACACGAGCCGATCGCCATCGTGGGCATGGCCTGCCGGTTCCCCGGCGACGCCGACTCCCCCGACGGGCTGTGGCGGCTGGTCAGCGAGGGCAGGGACGGCATCACCCCGTTCCCCGACGACCGCGGCTGGCCCGACGACCTCTACGACCCGGACCCCGACAAGCCGGGCAGGACCTACGTCGTGGAGGGCGGCTTCCTGCCCGACGCCGGCCACTTCGACCCCGAGGCGTTCGGCATCTCCCCCCACGAGGCCCTCGCGATGGACCCGCAGCAGCGGCTCCTGCTGGAGGCGTCCTGGGAGGCGTTCGAACGGGCCGGGATCCCGCCGATGTCGCTGCGCGGCAGCCGCACCGGCGTGTTCGCGGGCGCCGTCTCCTCCGACTACGTCGCCGGCCGCGCCGTGCCGCCCGGCGTGGACGGCTTCATGGCCACCGGCACCATGGCCAGCGTCATCTCCGGACGGGTCGCCTACACCCTCGGACTCCACGGCCCCGCGGTCACCGTCGACACCGCCTGCTCCTCGTCGCTGGTCTGCCTCCACCTCGCGGTGCAGGCACTGCGTCAGGGCGACTGCGACCTCGCCCTCGCGGGCGGCGTCAACGTGATGCCCACCCCGACCCCCTTCACCGGCTTCAGCCAGCAGCGTGGACTCGCGGCCGACGGCCGGTGCAAGACGTTCTCCGCGAAGGCCGACGGCACCATCTGGTCGGAGGGCGTCGGCATGCTGCTGGTGGAACGGCTCTCCGACGCGCGGCGCAACGGCCACCCCGTCCTCGCGCTCGTCCGGGGTTCGGCCATCAACCAGGACGGCGCCTCCAACGGACTGAGCGCGCCGAACGAGCTGGCGCAGCGCCAGGTCATCCAGGAGGCGCTGGCCAACGCCGGCCTGGGCACCGCGGACGTCGACGTCGTCGAGGCGCACGGCACCGGCACCACCCTCGGCGACCCGATCGAGGCCCAGGCGCTGCTCGCGACCTACGGCCAGGACCGGCCCGAGGACCGGCCGCTGTGGCTCGGCTCCATCAAGTCCAACTTCGGGCACGGCGGCGCCGCCGCGGGCGTCGCGGGCGTCATCAAGATGGTGCTGGCGATGCGCGAGGGCGTCATGCCGCGCAGCCTGCACATCGACGAGCCGACGCCCCACGTCGACTGGTCGGCGGGCGCGGTGTCGCTGCTCACCGAGGCGCGGGAGTGGGAGGCGGACGGGCAGCCGCGGCGGGCGGGTGTGTCGTCGTTCGGCATCAGCGGCACCAACGCCCACGTGATCCTCGAACAGCCGACGGGGGAGGAGGCCGCCAGGCCCGCCGACTCCGCCGAGTCGGGCGAGTCCGGCGAGTCGGGCGAGTCCGGTGAGGGTGGCGGGGAGCAGGCCGCCGCCGGAGCCGGCGAGGAGCGTTCCTGGCGCGGCGCGACGCTGCCGTGGGTCCTCTCGGCCCGTGGCCCGGAGGCGTTGGCGGGGCAGGCGGAGCGGCTGGCCGCTGCGGTGGGCGGGCTGGACGCGGTGGACGTGGGGTGGAGCCTCGTGTCGTCGCGGTCGGTGTTGGAGCACCGGGCGGTGGTGTGGGGTGCCGATCCGTCGGAGTTGGTCGCGGGCCTGGGCGCGCTGGGGG
>NZ_JBQQBZ010000041.1:0-60105 GCF_052245655.1 Streptomyces sp. 4N509B | reverse complement strand
TTGTCGCTACGAGCGACCACTTGCCGCGAGGCGAGCTGGCGGGTCGGTGCCTCCAATCGTTTCTTTCTCGCCGCAGGTCACAGCCCTGTAGTGGCTCATGGCGAGGAGGATGTGGACTCCATGTGGACTCGCAGACGGCGGCCGGAGTCCACATGGAGTCCACATCCCCGATTCGGAAGATGGTCATCCGATCGGGTGAGTCCGCAGGTGAGCTGTTCCCTTCGCACACATGAGCACTTATGGTCTCTTCCGTTGGGGAGGGAGTCGACGCCCCTGATGCACCCCCATACGGACGGCGGCCGGGTAGGCGAGCTACGGCTCGCCGGTGGAGCCCGCGCTGCTGAGGCACCCCCCGCCGACATAGCTTCGGCGGGGGGTGTTCTGCACAGTAAAGCGCCCCGACCGCAAAAGTGGTCGGGGCGCATCGCGCCAGATTGGCGCCTCGTGGGGGGAACGGATGCACCTCGCTCGACCCCGCACGCCTTCAGGGTCACCAACCTGTCCTACAGGTGACCGCCCGCGAGACATCGTGTCAGCGAGTGATGCCCAGGTCTAGACCGAAGTCATGATCCACAACTGTACCGCAGACGGTACAGACCTGATGATCACCGGTCAGCAGCGTGGAGCGGGTGCCGCCCCTCCCGCCCGACCGCATCCTGCGCCGCCGCCTGGAGGTCGGCCGCCGCATCCGAGACGCCCGCACCTGGGCCAACCTCACACAGGAGCGCCTCGCCGAGCGAGCCGAGATCGACCGCAAGACCATCAGCCGCATCGAGAACGGCCACATGTCACCGAGCCTCGACCACCTCCTCGACATCGCCGAGGCGGCCGGCGTAGAGCCCGTGTGTCTCGTGCCTGGCGGTCCAGAGCCCTGGGGGCGCCCGACGGCCCCCGAAGTCCCCTAGGTGGCTGCACGGCCCGTCAAGCACGATCCTGGCGCCGATGCGGACGAACTCTGCGCCGGCCCGGGAGCGATCATCGCGTGGAGGCGTTCGCCCGTCAGGGCCAGTACAGCTTGGCCGACTCCGGGCTGGGCCGCGGTGCGGCCACTCTAGGCGGCTCGACGCTGTACCCGAGGCTGCGCAGCACCTTGATCGCCTCCTCCGGAGCGTCGCGCACCGCCGATCGCAGCTGAAGCCGCCGCCAGTCCTCCAGGTGCTCGCGGATGGCCCCCTCCCATCCGTCCACCACGTCGATAGCGAACTCGCGATGGAGCAGCAGCAGCATGTCCTCAAGGGCAGGCCGCATCCGGTGGCCGCCGACGGGCAGGTGCATCTCGGCGAGGCGCGGGATCGGCTTCTTGCCCAGCATCTTCCGGGCCGGCCGCCCCTTCTCGGACAGTCGGAGCAGGAACGCCACCTCATCCCGATGGGCATGCACATGGAGGTGGGCGCCAGGGGGCTCCCTGTCCTTGCGGACGTACTCCAGACGCATCAGGGGGTCGGTACTGCCCTCGTAGAACAGATGGATGTCGCTCGCGTCGGCTGCGAGGAACTGAGCCGCCCCGTCCCAGCAGCAGTAGTAGCGGACCAGAAGGCTGAGACGCCGGACGCCGTCGATGTGGATCGGAATCCGCTGGACAACTTCTTGATCATCTATCGGCGCTACGCGGATCCTCGAGCCCATGTTGACCGCATGGAAGCGCGGGGAGTCCTCGCCGAGGACACCCCGCGTCAGGGCCGTCATCTGGTTGGCGAACTGGGCCGCCTTGGCGTTGAGCTTCGACGCAGCGTCAGCAGTCACCTTCGAGAAGGTAGTCGATTCCTTCGATAGTGTGCCAAACGTCCAGCTCACGCATGCTCAGGTTGTAGGTGGCTGCCCGGTCGCGCAAGTCTTCATAGCTCGAGTTGACCTCCTCGAGGAGGCGGGCCTTCTGGTCCTCGAGCTCCTCGCGCGTCCGGTGAATCACCGTCGGCATCATGTGCTCCCCTCCATCGACGACCAGTCAATCAGGTCCCACTGACAACGTTGCCCCGACTCCCCGGAGATGTCACCTGGTGGAGCGAGATTTCATGCACACCCGTAACTCGGTGGCGACCGAACGAGGAACGCTACTCGCTTGGCCGGGGGCTTCTCCACCTCGACACCACCACCCGTGAAGGGCTGGCATGATGCGCCTCATGCCCAAGATGTTGAAGCTCAGCGGCGAGTCCAAGGACATGACGCTGGACGAGATCGAGACGTTTGTGAAGCTCGCACGCTCGGCCGATGTCCCCGGCGACCGTCCGGTGTACGCCGAGGTGAGCACGAGCGGGAAGATCAAGCAGTTGGAGATACCCCTCGGCGAGAGCTCGGAGCGGTACTAGACGACATCGTTGAGCCCCCGGCGTTGCCGGGGGCTCCCTACGGACGTTCGGCTCACGCTCCCTTGCGGGGTGCGATGGTCCGGTCGCAGTGCTGGCAGATCCTGGCCTTCGGCCACTCCTGGCGCGCCCGCTTCGCGCTGGCCACCTCTTCGCGCGCACGCATCCCGAGTCCGACACTTGCGCCCATCAGCGCCAGGCCAGCGAGGATCATCCAGCCGCCGGCGACGCACAGGACCGCGCCGGCCAGTGCGGTGCCAGCAGCAGGCCCATACGCCTTCTCGGGGAGGTCAGGCTTCTTCGTCTTCTGCCAGGTGGAGGTGCCTTCGCGTGCCTGGTCATGCAGCTTCTGGAACGTGATGACGTTGCAGTCACCCGAGCCGCACGGCTCTTGCAGGTCGTACCCCACTCGTGTCCCCTCTGGCAGGCGTCGTGTTGACGAATCGACTCTAGGGGCACAAGTCGCCTGCATGTAGGGCGTGTTGGCGGGCTTGACCGATTCCTGACATAGCTGCGCGCCCCACCTATGCACGGTGGGGCGCGGGCGCGCTGCTACTCGCCCGTCAGCTCCTGGTCCAGCCACTCCTGCACCGGCGTGAACAGGCCGTAGGGCACGTAGGCCGGGATCTGGTCATGCGTGACCCAGTCGACCTCGGCGATCTCCTCCTCGTCCCCCACGACCGCCTCGCCGTCGGCCATGGAGCAGGCAACGTAGCTCATCTGCCGCCCGGTCTTCGGGTGGACCCGCTCACCGAGGAGCTTCACGACTTCGACGGTGAGTCCGGTCTCCTCCAGGGCCTCTCGCACCGCGGCCTGCTCAGCGGACTCGCCGGGCTCGATCGCGCCAGCTGGGAACTGCCAGGAGAGCTCACCTTCGCGCACGCGCCGGCGGACCATGAGGACGCGGCCCTCGTGGACGATGATCGCGGCAGAGATGCCGGGCTTCTCTTCGGTGGTCGCGTCGGTCACAGGCTCTCCAGGGCGGCAATGACGGGCGGGTAGATGCGGTCGTGGGGGATGAAGCGCGGCAGGTCGTCGAACGCCACCCAGGCGACGTCGAGGTTCTCCAGGGGGTCGCGGTTGGTGGCCTCGCCCGCGAGGTGATCGCAGAGGTGGTACTCGGCCATGACGCCGGTTATCGGGTGGAGGCGTTCGCCGAGGTGCTGGCGGACGGCGCAGTGCACGCCTGTCTCGGCGTGCGTCTCCTGGACTGCGACGGCGGCCGGGTCGGTGCCGGGCTTCACGACGCCTGCGGGGAACTGCCACGAGATGCCGGCGTCCCCGCGGCGACAGACGAGGAGCACCTCGCCTCCGCGAACAACAACGGCGATCGCGACGCGTAGAGCCTGTGCAGTGGTCGTGGTGGCAGGTGGACGGGACAGGAGGGCGAACCGCTGCCGCACCGCGTCACCTGCTCTCTCGTAGGTCGTGTCCAGAGCCTGCTGCATCTCCGGCCGCGGCACGATCCCGGGCTGGGAGTGCCAGCTCGCCACGGTCCGGACAGCGACGCCGAGTCGTTCGGCGAACGACTCGTTGGAGAGCCGTAGTGCCTGCTGGAGGGCACAGGCAGTGCGTCCAGTCCACGTGTCGACGACGTCCACTATCCGCCCTCCCTTGGGTGCGCGGCGGGGAACTGCACTGCGAGTGTGCTGGAGCTGCACCGCTACCGCACTACATGCTCATGGTGACGAGACGTCACGCGCTGTTGACTCGACGGCGTGAAACTCACCGGAGGCATCGTCGAACTTCGGCCGCGACACGCGCTTCGCCCCTGGCCGACTGATGTACCAGCGGATGAACGCGCGCACGACCGCAGCGCGCTCGCTCCCGTCCGCCTTGGCCGCAGCATCGAAGTCCGCCCAGTCCTCATCGGGGATGCGGATCTGGCGTGGCGGAGTGTGCGGCGGCTTCTCGGACATAGCAGAAAGATAGCGCTCTGTAGCTACACCGGGCAAGGCTGGCGCATTCTCAGCCGTGGTCAAACTTTCGAATCCGAGCCACTTGCCTGTAGCTACACGGCCATGCCATTGTGTAGCTACACAGACGCCACGGCGCCTACTCTCACCGGACTCTGTCCGCAGGCGCTCGACAACGAAACAACGGGCCAAGCCCACGACTCTCACCTCGTGGGCCGGCCCTGACCATCAGATCTCTCGAAAGGTCCCCTGATGGCTACCAGCCAGATTACCGGCGTGCCCTCGCACGCCTCGACCCCCTCCCCGGACGTGGTCCGTGCGCGGGTCGGCAGCATCCTCGCCGCCGCCGTCACCGGCCAGTCGGCCACGACCACCCAGGCCCTGCTGAACGCCGTGACCGACGGCATCGAGGACGCCGCCGTCGTCGCGCGCGGCACCGACCGCACCGAGACCGGAGCCCGCTACGACCACCGGCTCGGGCAGCTCCTCGCCCACGACCTCGACCGACTGTTCCAGGCCGCCGTCGAGGACGCCGTCGAGCGGGGGAGCGACCCGCGGCAGGCGACCAGCAGGCTCGCGTCCCTGCTGTTCAGCTACGCCAGCACCGCCGCCGAGGACGCCGTCTCGGCGTTCACCCGAGAGGCGGTGGCGGCGTGAGCACGGACCCGCGCGCGGACCGCCGCGCCGAGCTGCTGACCCAGTTCCTCCGCGCCCAGGGCGACCTCGCCGCCGAGGCGCAGGTGCTCGCCGAGGCGCAGCGGTACGACAACGCTCACCCGCGCGAGGACTCCCTCGTCGCCGAACTGTGCGCCGCCGTCGCCGGTGACCCGTGGGGGGTGGCGGCGTGAAGACGACCCGCACGAACGCCCCCGCGCTCACGAGCCCCGACTCGTGGCGGCAGACGGTCGCCCGGCGCGCCGACGCGTGGCGGCTGTGGACGGGCCACTCAGGCGAGGTGTTGTCCGGCCAGGAGGTGGCCGACCACTTGGTCCGGGCCCGCAAGCACATCGTGAGCCGCGGCTGGAACCCGAACACCGGCCTCGGTATCTACTCCGCCCTCGCCGCGACGTCGCCGAACACCAACGACATCGACACCCGACACGCCGCGTCCCGACTGCTGGACCTGATCCTTCAGGCCCGCACGGGCGTGGAGCACGCGGACTACGAGGCGTGGGCCGCCCGCGAGAGTCAGACCATCAGCGACGTGCTCACATTGCTGGACACCGCCGCCGGCTTCGCCCGCGAGCACGGCCCGCGCGGGGGTGCGTGATGGCTGAGCTGTGTGCCGCCGCGCACCCCGAAGACCCCACACCTTGTGTCGGTCCGCCTGTCGTGACCGTCCTCGACCGGAGCAACGCCGGGGCGGACGGCTGCGAGCACCACGCGGCGCGGCTCCTGGCCTCTCTCGACAGCGGCCGGGTGTACGCCCTGCCGCACGCCCCGGCCGGTGCCGCGACCCGAGTGTTCAAGGCCGCCTCCTCCCTTCGGTTGGGCACTGGCCCGCGAGGGGCGGTGTGTGATGGCTGACGCCCTGGCCCAGGCCGCAGCCGCTGCGGCGCAGGCCGCCCGCGAGGCGGCCGAGTTGAAGGCCAAGGCCCTCGCGGACCTCCAGCGGCACGGCAAGGCCATGGCCGCGATCACCGCGCCCCGAGAGGAGGGGCGGCGGTGACCGAGGACCGGTTCCACGAGATCCGGGCCGACCTCCTCGTCGCGGTCGGGCACACCGGCGCCGACCGGGAGGCCGCGCTGCGGTCCCTCACCGACCGGTACGGGCACGCCGACGTGCTGGCCGCCGCCGAGGTCATGCACGCCTTGGCCACGATCGCCGGGGCGATCGGCCGGCGCTGACCCACCATCCCTGGCTCGCCCCGTCCCGTCATGCGGGGCGAGCAGCCCCGGCACCGCCGCGATGGCGCGGGACCGAATCCCGCCCGGGGCGCCGACACCCAGACCCGAACCCAGACCCGAGAGGACACACCGCAGATGAGCAACACCCCATCCCCCGAGAAGCAGGCCGAGCAGGCCGCCGTGATCGAGGGTGTCCGCGCCTACAACGAGCAGATCGGCCCCATCGACCCGACCAATGCCGGCCAGCTCCTCGGGCACCTGATGGGCGCCGAGGTGCTGCTCGCGAAGGTCGCCAAGGCGTTCGAGGAGCCGAAGGGCGGTGGCCGCTGATGTTCCGTATGTCTCGCGCCGACCGGGCCCGTTGGGCGAACGCCGCGTCGCTCGCCGACTTGGGCGAGCTGACCGCCCTGTGGCTGGAGGGCAAGATCGCCTCCCAGCCCGGGTACGAGGCCGGCTGCGGCCCCGAGCCTGAGACCAAGCCGCTGATCCCCGTGCTGGCCGCGGCGAACCGCGCCGGGTACTTCACCAACGGCTCGCAGCCGGGCCACGCGCCGGAGCGCGGGCACGACGGCGCGACCTACGCGCAGCGGGCCGCCGTGGACGGCCACGTCGCCGACCGGAGCCTGCTCGACTGCCTCACGGCCGCCGCCCGACGCGCTGGTCTGATCGTCGACCTCGACCGCGAGGTGATCGTCGTCACCACGCGGGACGGCCGCCCGGTGACCGGGTTCGGCGGTCGGGTCCCCCGGGGCTACATGCGGCGCTGCTACTCCGGCGTCATCGGTGCCGGCGCGTACCGCGAGCTGAAGCAGGCCGCGCACCTGACCATCGTCGACCCCGAGTGGGGTCCGAGCACCCGCCTGTGGGACGTGCTCGACCGCGCCGTGAAGGGGGTCCGCCGGTGAGCCGCCGTGAGCGCGCCGACCGGGCGCGCACCCTTCGCCTGATCAACCACCTGGTCGGCCTGACCTACACCCCGCTGCCCGACCTCAAGCTTCGAGAGGACTGACTGACCATGTCTCGCGCCGACGTGACCCGGGCGGCCCACCTGGTGGTGGCCGCGCTCCGGGACACGCACCCCGCGCTCCTGATGCCCGCCCTCCTGCTGCTGACCCTCATGACCGCCCTGGCGGTCGCCCTGCTGCTCGTCGCCGCCCTGGCGCTCCTCGCCATCGGCGTCGCCGCCAGCCTCGCCGTGCCCGCGCTGGCCGGCCTCAACATCCTGCTCGGCGCCATGACCACCCGGAAGGCGGTGGCGTCGTGACGACCGCGATGGAGCGGGTCAACGGCACCCGCGAGCCCGAGATCGACCTGGTCGCCGCCGCGAAGGCGGAGGCCATCCGCCGCGAGGCCGAGGCCAAGGCGGAAGCCGAGCGGATCCGCGCCAAGGGAGCTGCCGACGCCGAGCGGATCAAGGCCGAGCAGGAGGCCGAGCGGCAGCGACTCCTGAACGAGCAGAAGGCCATGAAGCTGGAGGAGCAGCGCGCCGCCCACGAGGCGATCCTCGCGAAGAAGGCCGCCGAGGTCGCCAAGGCCAAGGCTGAGCAGGCCGCCGCCGAGCAGGCCGCCGCCGACAAGGCCGAAGAGGAGGCCGCCCGCGCCGCCGAGCAGGAGCGCACCGAGCGGTGGTGGAAGTGGGGCGCCCGCGCCATCTACGCCGTCGGTCTGATCATCGCCGCCCCGATCCAGTTCCTCGCCTTCTGGGACCCCGAGCGGCCCTTCCTGGTCGCCGCCCCCGCGCTGCTGGAGGGACTGGCGCTCGTGCTCGCCCTCGGCGCCGCGTGGGCGGTCGCCAACCGACGGGACGTCGCCCCGTACCGGGTCGGCATCATGCTCGGCGCGGCCATCGCTGCCGGCATCAACCTGTGGCACGGCATGACCGACCCGCACATCGGGCTCAACGCCGGCATCATCGGCGCCCTCGCCTCCCTCGGCGGCCCGATCGTCCTGATGGCCTACGAGCACGGGATCGCACAGAAGGCCGACGGCATCCCGTCGTTCCGCGAGCGCCGGGCCACCCAGAAGGAGAAGGAGCGGGCCGAGGCCGAGCGGGAGAAGAACAAGGCCGACCGTGAGGCCGAGCGGCGGCGTGCTGCGGAGGAGCAGCAGCGGAAGGAGCGGGCCGTCGCCGAGGAGCAGATGAGGAAGGACGCGGACCGGCAGCAGCAGCACCCGGAGGTGTGGTCCGTCGCCGAAGCGATGCGTTCGGCGCGCGGATCCACGACGGTCACCGAGCAGATCTGGGGCGAGGCGTGGCACCGCGTCACGGGTTCCCGGACGGTCGGCATCACGGCGGAGATTGAGGAGCTGTCCCGCGTCGCGCAGGCCCGCATGAAGGTGGTCACAGATTCGCCGATACTCGGCGAACTTTCGCAGGTCACTTCCCAAAAGGCGCCCCGCCCGAAGAAGGCTCCGGGCGAGCCCGACGGGCGGCGGAACAACGGCGGCACTCCGCCCCGCCGTGTGCCCGGTGACACCCAGCCGTACAGCGCCGGAGCGAAGCGCCAGGCGTCGATCGAGCAGACCGCGAAGAGGGGAGCGGAGAAGTGAGCGCCGAGCACACCCAGCCGCTGGAGGGCCGCGTCATCCAGGCCGGCGACCGGTTCACGAAGTCCGCGCCCGCCGAGCCGCCGCAGGAGGCGATCCGCCTCGGGCGGGAGCATGGCGCCGAGGTCGAGAAGGTCGCTGAGAAGGCGCCGCGCCCGACCGTCGGAGAGCGGGCCGCCGACGCCGGCATGACGACGCTCCTCGGCGTCGCCCACTCCGTCCAGACCGTGTGGGGCTACCAGACCGCTGGCGAGATCGCGGAGCAGATCCGCGGCGTCAAGGCGGAGATGCGGGCCAGTTCGGACCGTGCGGAGCGCGCCGAACTCGCGAAGGAGCTGGAGGCCCTGCGGGATCACCGCCGGCAGGTGGTCCACGCTCGTCACCGCGAGCCGGCCACGATCGCCGGGGCGATCGGCGCGGTCGCCTACCCGGCGGGGATCGTCATCGGCACCCTCGCCGCCGGGCCCCTCGCCCTGGCCGGGGCGCTGCCCATCCCCGTCGCCCTGTACGTCGCCGGCAGGCGGGCGCGGAAGCAGCGGGAGCTCGTGCTGGAGCAGGCCGCCCCAAGCGACGCCGTGGAACTGGCACGTGCCGATGTCGTGGAGCTGGTCGAGACGGCGCCCGGCGTCTACAGCCCCGCGAACCTCCCCGAGGGCAAGCCGTTCCCGATCGCCCAGGCGCAGACAGAGACCGAGGCCGCCGAGTGCATGCTGCGGGCCCTGCTCGCGGAGACCGTGCCGGTCGGCGACGTGTCCGAGGTGCAGCGCACCCCGTGGGGCTGGCAGTGCATCGTCCGCGTCACCTCTGGTACGCCCGAGAAGATCATCAACGCTGCCGCCAACCTGGAGACCACGTTCGACCTGCCGCAGAACGGCGTCCGTGTCCAACCCCTCGTCGAGCGCCGCGCACGGGCGAAGTTCCGGCTCGTCGAGGGCGACCCGTTCGCCGCCGCGCCGCCCCCGCCGTACCGGGCGCCGAAGTCCCTGTCCATCACCGACCGGGCCCGCATCGGGTCGTCGATCGATGGTGACCCGCTGGAGATCACTCTCGCGGGCGTGATGGGCGAGTCCATCGCCGCATCGGGCGGCGGGAAAACCGGCATCCTCCAGGCCATGGCCGAGGTCACCACCGCGTGCCGGGACGTCATCACCATCGACCTCGACCCCGCAGGCGACGGCCTTGAAGACCTCGGGGGCGCCGCCCGCCTCCAGGGCCGCACCCACGAGCAGATCGAGCACGTCCTGCTGTTCCTGCTGATGCTGGCCAAGGCCCGCGCCCGGCTCCGCAAGAAGCTCGGCATGGGCCGTAAGTGGCAGGCCAGCCCGGAGCACCCGGCGATCGTCACGTTCATCGACGAGTACCCGGCACTGTCCAAGCTGGGCAAGGACCTGGCGTTCGCACTGATGAAGGTCGGCCGCAAAGAGCAGCTCGTTGTGATCCTGGCGGCGCAGGGCGGAAGCACCACCTACCTGGGCGAGAACATCGCGAGCATGCTCGCGCTGAAGATCGTCGGGCCGTGCAAGTTCGAGGACGTCAAGGCCGTGTTCGGTCCAGGTGCGGTCGCGGACGGCTACCTGCCGCACCGGTTGAAGCCGGCGACGGACACGGACCCGCGCGACGCCGGGCACGTCTTCGCCCAGGGCATCCCGGGCACGGCGGATGCCCCCGTCGAGTACAAGATCCACGAGCACCCGAAGGGGATGCTGGCCCAGCTCGCCGAGGAGCGGCGCGACGCCGGACTGCTCGACCCGGACGCCGAGTCCCTCGCCGCCATGGAGCAGGTGGATCTGCCCGACTACGTCGAGCCCGAGTACGACAACGAGGGCAACCTCAAGAAGCCCGCGCCGGTCGAGCTGCTGACGTGGGAGCAGTTGCTGCGGCTGTGCGAGGCCGACCCGCCGTCTGCCGGCGTAACGCCGGTGTCCCCGGAGCGCCGCGCCGTCCGGGCGACCCTGGACGTGATGGCTCAGCTCGGCCTCGACCGGTTCCGCGTCGAGACGATGGCCGAGCACCTTCGGACCCGCTTCCCGGACCTGTTCCCCGAGCTGGCCGCCGATGACCTCGGCCGGCTGCTGCGGGATGCCGGGTGCGGCGGCACCGTCTCCATCGGTGCCGTGGACGGCCGGCGGAACGCCTCCGGGTACCGCATCGAGGCCCTGGAGCGGGCCCTGTGACGCCGCCCGGCTCATCCCGGTATGTCACCTGCTCGCGTACCTGCTCAAGGGTGCTAAGCCGCAGGTCAGAGGGTGCTCAGGTGGGTGCTCTGGGGGTGCTCGACGAGCATGTGCAGAGCACCCGGCGAGCAGGGGGTCGAGCACCCCCTGACCTGCGGCTTAGCACCCGCGAGCACCACCCGAGCACCCGAACAAACCACCGCAAACCAGAAAGGATGATGATCATGGGCTGGACCATCCAGCACATCCCCGGACGCACCGAATGCCGCTCCTACAGCGCCGTCCACGACGCACTCCGCGCCGCCCAGGCCAAGCTGTCGCCCGTCAAGGCCGCCGCGTTCTCCCCACTCCTCGACCGCCACGGTGATGCCTGGGTAGAGCTGACACCCCAGCAGACCGAGGCGATCCGCGACGCCCTCAAGGCCGCCATCAGCCGCGTGTGGCTGCGGAACCGCGACAGCCTCTTCCTCCTCCGCGACCTCGCCGAGGCCGCCGACACCGCCGCACGCTCCGGCCAGCCGTGGAGGTGGAACTGATGGCCAAGTCCCTCAGCCCCCGCGAGGTCAAGCAGCGGAAGCGCGACGCCGAGGCGTTCGCCCGCAAGGCCAAGCCCGGCCACACCTACTACTACGTCGCCGAGTACAACCGCCGGTTCGGGGGGGACACCCTGCCGACGCGCCTGCTCAGCGAAGTCGTCTTCCAGAAGCCGGTGCGACTCTACGGCCCCTACCCCCACTGGTACGCCACCCTGACGGCCTACGAGTGCTACCTCAAGAACGGCCCCCTGTACGAGGACCGCGACCACCGAGCCATCCGGGGAATGCAGACCCTCCACGAGTACACGGAGGAAGCCGAGAAGCGGTCCGCCGCCATCTTCGCCAACCGGTACTGACCCCGCCTGGGGCGCCCCTCTGCCGCCAAGCTCCGGGGCGCCCCGACACCTCACCCACCCATCACGAGCACGAGAGGCAACCTCATCATGCCCACCCTCGTCGCCATCGGCGACATCCAGATCTCCGAACGGGACCTGGCCCAGCTCATCAACGGCGTAGAGCAGTACCTCGCCGACGCCGCGCCGACGCCGCGCGGGACCGGCGTCGCCCTTCCCCCGGTCGACGAGCTCATCCGGCAGGCCGGCATCCAGACCGGGCCAGCGCCCCGCGCCCGGCGCCGCACCAGCCGGACACCCGACGTCGACCTCCCCGGTCGGCTCCGCTCCATGCTCCCCATGCGCCGCCGCGCCGCCCGGCAGGTGTCGGTCGCCCGACACCTGGAACTCACCCTCGATGTCCTCGAACGGTACGGCTGGGCCCGCACCGGGACCGGCACCGCCACCCTCACCGGCCGCCGCTGCATCCTCGGCGCCCAGCACGTCCTCCTCGCCCTCGGAATCGGCGACGAGGACACCATCAACCGCGCCGGCGACTACCTCGACACCCGCCTCCGGAAGCGCGGCATCACCAACCCCTACCACCAATGGAACGAATCGCCCGGCCGCAGCTGGGACGACGTGAAGTACCTCCTCACCACCACAATCACCGACGCACGGAAGGCGGCGTGATGCGAGACAAGGACAAGGCCCGCGGCCTCTTCGCGATCTACATGGACGGTCGCACCGAAGAGGCAGCCCGCGGTGGCCTTCGGGTCGTGCACTGCGCGGATCCGGGCTGCCTCGCCACCACCTACTGGCTGGAAGGCGACCGCCGTGGCGAGAAGCAGGCCCGCAGGTGGATCTCCGACCACCGGGCCCACTACGGATGCCACTGCAAGAACTGCCGGGAGGACGACTGCCGCTGCGACAGGCGGAGCTGCACCCGGAGGAGGGCGAAGCGGTGATGTACGCCTACCGGCTCACCCCCACACCCGGCGATCTCAACGTCGCCGGCTGGGAACTCACGGAGAACGGCGCGCGCCTCGGTCACCACGAGGCGTTCTCCGCCGACCACAACGAGAACCTGGAGCGGGCCGCCGACTGGGCCGAGAGCGTCATCGGCAAGGGACGCCTCGACTGGCACCGCGTCGTCACCGACCGCCTCCACGGGGTTCAGCACTGGGAGGCCGCATGCTCCCGCTGACCCTCGACCGAATCGAGACCGAGGCCACGTACTTCGGCGTGCGCGTATCGGGCACCGAGGAGGGTGACCTGCGTGTCATCGGCACGCACGACCTGCGCCGCGTCATCGCCTCGTTGAACTGTTACACCCGCGTGCTCTGCCGCGAGAACCTGCGGACCTGGCTGGGGCTGTGCCCGTCGAGCGACTGCATCGACAGATGGCACCGCCAAGCCAGGTGCTGCACCACATGGGAGGAACCCCAGCTGTCGTGGGCCGTCTTCCGCACCCCCGCCCCGGAGCGGGGTGACGATCCCGATTTCGACTGGTACTACGACCTGGTCGACGCCGGTACGCCCGGCGCCATCCCCATCGTGGTGATCCCCGGATGACCGGCGCCTTCGTCGCCGCCGCGCTCGACGCGGTCGGGTGGACCCCGCAGCAAGCGCAGCCCCGGGCGGTCACGGCAGACCAGCACCACCGCATGGTCGCCATCCACGAGGCTGGCCACGCCGTCATCGGCATGCTCGCCGGAATCCACATCGAGTTCGCTGAGACCACGTGTGGCCGGCTTCGTGGCGGCCAGTACGAAGGACGCACACGCATGGGTGCCACGACCGTCGCCCCGTTCGAGTACGCGGTCGTGGCGCTCGCCGGCCGCGCGGCCGACATCAGGTGGCGCCGCGAACACGGACTGCCAGACGACGAAGGTTCCCCCGCCGACTGGAAGATCGCGATGGCTGCCGCGAAGACGGCCGGATGCCGCCTCACGCAGGTCGTCGAGGAATCCGACCGGCGCGTCGCCCGGCACTGGCGCCAGATCGCCGCCGTCGCCGACGTGCTCCACCTGCAGCAGCGCCTCACCGGCGCAGACATCGCCCGCATCGCGGGCGCAACCAACCCGAGAAGGAGAAGTAGATGATCCCGGCAGGGAAGTACAAGTACCTGGTCACCGCCACGGCGCCTGGCTGCAAGACCGCCCGATTCGCGGGGACGCTCGACCTCGACACCGACTGCACCCAGCAAGACGTCCACGACATCGTCATGGGCAACCTGTGGCACACCCGCAAGGAGCCGGTGCTCTTCGCCGACGGACTTAAGGTCGCCATCAAGCTGAGTTGACATCGCGACGTCAACGCCCAACCGCCGCCCCGGCGCTGGTCCGGGGCGGCACGACCTGTACGCCCGTACACAGCTTGACATCTGACCAGCACCGAAGCGATGATCTGATCTGATAGACCTCTTGCGCTTCAAGGGCCACCTCCACCAGGTGGCCCTTCGCCATTCCGGGGGTGACCGCGTGCCCCGACTCGTCGACCCCACAGCCGCCGCCTACTACGTCGGCCGACCCGTCGGCACCCTCTACCGGTGGGCATCCGAAGGGCGCATCGCCAGCCACGGCGGCCAGTACGACATCGACCAGCTGCGGCCCGCCACCCGCGACGAGTGGACACGCGAAGTCCTTGAGGCCGGCCCCGCGCCGCCCCTACCCCAGCGCGCACCCCGCGCCGCATGAACTGGGCCGCTCCGCCACCCCTCTCCGGCGTAGAGCGCCCACGGCTGCCGCCCGGACCCAGGGCGCACCGGGCGGCAGCCACCCAGACCCCGCCGCCCGGCGATGGGACGAAGAGTCTCCTCCACGGGCTCCACGGCACCCAGCACGACGCCAGGAAGGTCGTGGCGTGCGCAGCGACCGGGCGGCGGCCACATCACGGAACCGCCACAACGCCCACACGCAGTCGGTCAGCACGCCACTCTGACGACATGACACGAACCCGCGCCGCAGCCATCGCCCTCATCGCCACCCTCGCGCTTCCGACCGCCGCATGCAGCAGCGACGACGGAGGCGATGACGGGGCCCCTCCCGCCTACGAGGTGGTCACCGAAAACCTCCCCGATGGAGGCATCGGCGAGGTCGAGCTCCTCATGCCCGACGCCACGGCAGAGACCGCCGAGGCCGCGATCCGCGACTACGCCGACAGCATCGACGGGACCGCGGCCGTCACCGTGCAGGTCGTGCGCTCCGAGGATGCGGCCGTCATCGTCTGCCGCGCCGACTGGCCCGACATCGACGAGACCATGAACTGCCCCGACCCTGGGGCCTCATAGACCATCCGGAGGGCGGATGGGGGCAGGTAGGTGGCCAGCCGCCCAGGACAACCCCCTGGTCCTGGGCGGCGTGCCGCCACATGCGAGAGGATGCCCCCATGAACCCGACGCCCGCGGACATCCCGCGATGGCGACCCGGCGATGAGGCGTCCCCATTCCGCGTCTTCCTCGACGGAGGCCCCGCCGACCAGGTGCGCGAGTACCGACCGGACTGGGTCGTCATGCCGATCGCTGGGGGCGTCCTTCACCGGCCAGTCGACCCGCCAGACCGTCTCTGGCTGTGCCGCCTCCTGTGGCCCCTGGCCGACTGGCGCGTGCACACTGAACCCTTCCCCGGCCATCGCATCATGCACGGCCGCACCGCCGCAGCGCTGTACTGGCTGGAGCGCGAGCGCGACAACAGCCCCAAGACCACACCCGACGGGCGGTACATCTATGCGCACGTGCCCGAGGACGAGGTAGCCGAATACCTCGACGGGCCGCAGACGTCGCACTGAGAGCAACCCAGCGGGAGGTGGTCATGCCCTCCCGACCACCGCGCCTCTGCATGCGATGCCGTCAAGCAGTACCCCCCGGGGGGCCGTGCCGGAAGTGTCGGCGTGACGCCGACCAGCGGAGAGGAAGCGCACACCAGCGCGGCTACGGCAGAAGGCACCGAGGCAGGTTCAGGAGCGCCGTCCTCGCGCGGGATCAGGTGTGTACCTGCGACAGCGACTGCGAAGGGCTCCACGGGCCGAACGACTGTGACCAGCTGTCCACCGTCGCCGACCACTGGCCCCTCACCAAGCGGGAACTGCGGGCGCAAGGGCTGGACGACCACGATCCCGAGCATGGCCGCGGCCTGTGCAAGGGATGCCACGACCGGCACACAGCACGGACCTCGCCAGGAGGATGGGCCCGGGGGTAGGGGCGTCAACATTACCAAAACGGACATATGGGTGGACCGCCCGGGTGGTGGGAGAGCTAGCGGTAACGGTTTCCCCCTTTTGTGATACGCAGAGTAGCGGGGGTGAGCCATGGGCACCCGGGGGCCCCTGAAGATCCCCAAGCACCTGAAGGCCGTACCCGCCGGCGACCAAGCCGCGGGGACCATCGCGGAGCGCGTGCAGCCCTCTGCGCCACCGAAGCCGCCGGGCTTCCCCGACGACGACCCGGAGATGGTCGAGCTGTGGGACGCCTTGGTCCCCGAGCTGGACCGGGCGGGTCTTCTCACCCGAGCGGATGGGCCCACCTTGGAGCTGGCGCTGCGCCACTTCCTGGCGGCTCGGCAGGCAGGTGAAGCACTGGCTGGCGGCGACGTGGTGCTCGACGATCCGGCGCACGGCCGGACGGCGAAGAAGAACCCGGCCGGCGCCGAGATGCGAGCCCAGTCGCAGCTGTTCCTGGAGTACGCCAAGCAGCTGGGCATGTCGTTCGCCGCCAGGGCGCGGATGCCGGCGAAGGACGAGGCGACGGAGGCGAACCCCTTCGCGTAGGGGGTGGTGGCCGTGGCGGTGAAGCTGCCCGGGAAGCGTGAGCTGGACCGGCTGAAGCTGTCGCCGGAGGTGGCCTGGTACCTGCTGGATCGCGGGTACGAGCTGCCGAACTGCCCCCCGAGGTGGAAGACGCCCGAGCCGCGTGACGTGCCGGGCGCGTACTTCGACCCGGCGCGCGTCGACAAGGTGGTGGATGCCTTCCGGCGCCTGCGGCACACCAAGGGGAAGTGGGCGGGTCGCCCCATCACGCTCCGGGCGTGGCAGATCGCCTACCTGATCGGCCCGACCTACGGCTGGGTGAAGCCCACCGAGGACGGCCGCACGGTGCGGATCATCCAGACCCAGTACCTGGACATCCCGCGGAAGAACGCGAAGACCACGATCGGCGGCGGGCAGTGCATCTACCTGACGTGCGCTGACGGGGAGCAGGGCGCCGAGGTGTACGCGCTGGCGACGCGGAAGGATCAGGCCAGGCTGTGCTTCGATCCGGTGCGACTGTTGGCGACGAAGGCCCCCGATCTTCGAGGACACGTCAAGGCGTTGCGGGACCAGATCCAGCACGCGCGGTCGGGCTCGTTCTTCTCGGTGATGTCCTCGGCCGGGGACGCGATGCACGGCACGAGCCCGCACGGCGCGTTCGTGGACGAGCTGCACCTGCACAAGACGCGGGACCTGATCGAGGCCGTCGAGACCGGGACGGGCGCCCGCGAGCAGCCGCTGGTGATGTACGCGACGACGGCTGACTCGGGCGCCCCGTTCTCTCCGTATGCGGAGACGCGGGAGTACTGCGAGAAGCTCGCGCGCGGCGTGCTGGTCGACCCGACGTTCTACGGCGTGGTGTTCGCCGCAGAGAAGGGCGACGACCCGTTCTCCCCGGAGACGTGGCTGCGGGCGAACCCGGGCCTGGCTGCGGGCGACAGCCCGACGATGGAGTCGATGGAGAAGGCCGCGGCGAAGGCCCGGCAGAACCCGGTCGAGCTCGCGTCGTTCCTGCGTCTGCGGCTCGGAATCCGCACGAAGCAGGAGACGAAGTTCATCTCCCTGGAGGAGTGGGACCGGAACGCCGGCATGGTGGACCGCTCCAGTCTGCGGCGCCGGGAGTGCTACGGCGGCCTGGACCTTGCTGCGACGTCGGACCTCAGCGCTCTGTGCTGGATCTTCCCCGAGGGCCTGCCAGCATCCGGCGTCGACGGCTACCAGGCGCTGTGGAGGCTGTGGACTCCGGAGGCGAACCTGCCGAGGCTGCGGGACCGCACTGCGGGTGCGTCAGACGTGTGGGTCCGCGAGGGCTGGATCACGGTCACCGACGGCGACGTCATGGACTACGGTCACATCCGCGAGGCGATCAACGCCGACCGCGAGTTCTTCGGCGTGCAGCAGATCGCCTACGACCCGTGGAACTCGACTCAGCTCGTCACCGATCTGGTGTCGGACGGGGCGCCGATGGTGGAGATGCGGCAGGGCTACCGCAGCATGTCGCCGCCGATGAAGGAGCTCTCCCGCCTGCTTCGGCAGGGCACCCCGGAGGCGCCGCTGCTGCGGCACGGCGGCAGCCCGCCGATGCGCTGGATGATCGACAACCTGGCGGTGGCGCAGGATCCGAGTTTGAACGTGAAGCCGGACAAGCTCAACTCGGCCGACAAGATCGACGGCGTGGTGGCGCTGGTGATGGCGCTGGAGCTGGCCCGCAACCGCAAGCCGGTGCGGCGCTCCGCCTACGAGGACGACGAGGGACTGCTGATCGGCTGACGGGGGGTGTCCGCGTGGGCCTGTGGATGCGGGTCAAGCAGATGTTCGCCCGCCCCACGAGGGGGACGTGGGATCGCCCGGAGTGGACGTGGCAGCCGCTGGATCTGCCGCACGTGATGGGGATGGACCCGGCCGCGCTGTGGGAGTCGCAGCCGCATCTGCGTACCGTCGTCGACTTCGTCGCGCGGAACGTGGCGCAGCTGGGGCTGCACACCTACGACCGGGTGTCCGACACGGACCGGCAGCGGGTCACCGACGGCACGGTCGCGGATCTGCTGCGGCGTCCGAACCCGACCCAGACGACCTACGAGCTGGTCTACGCCCTGGTCGCTGACATGGCGCTGTACGACCGGGCGTTCTGGTGGGTGCGGCCGGACGCGGAGTCCGTGTCCGGGTGGCGTATACAGCCGATCCCCGCGTCGTGGGTGGTCAACGGCCAGGGCGGCACGGTGTTCGCGCCAGCCGAGTGGGTGGTGCAGCCGCCGGGTTCCGCCGCGTCGGTGGCTCCGGTGGTGATCCCGGCTGCCGAGATGCTGACGTTCCACGGCTGGAACCCAGGCGATCCGGCGACGGGCTCGTCACCGGTGCGAGCGCTGAAGCTGATCCTGTCGGAGCAGCTGCACGCGTACACCTTCCGCGAGCAGGTGTGGCGGCGCGGGGGCCGGGTGTCGTCCGTGATCGAGCGGCCGATGGACGCCCCGGCGTGGGGTGAGAAGGGCAAGGAACGCTTCCGGCGCGACTTCCAGTCCCAGTACACCGGGGACGGAGCCGGCGCGGGTGGGGTGCCGATCCTTGAGGACGGCATGACTCTCAAGCCGGTGGGGTTCTCGGCGCGTGAGGACGCGTTCGTTGAGGCCGCGACGCTCAGTCTGACGACGGTGGCGTCGGTCTTCCAGGTGAACCCGACGATGGTCGGCGTCTTGGAGGGGACGTCGTACTCGAACGTGCGGGAGTTCCGAAGGTCTCTGTATGGCGACTCCTTGGGCCCGTGGCTGTCGATGATCCAGGACCGGCTGAACAGCTTCTTGCTGCCGATGCTCGACGAGCCGCCGCAGCGGTACGTGGAGTTCAACGTGGAGACGAGGCTGCGCGGCTCGCTGGAGGAGCAGGCCGCGGTCCTGTCCACGGCGACGGGCGCCCCATACATGGTCCGCAACGAGGCCCGCGCCATCATGAACCTCCCCGCGATCGACGGCGGCGACGAGCTGGTGACGCCGCTGAACGTTCTCATCGGCGGCCAGGCCAGCCCGCAGGACTCGGTACCGCCGCCGGAGCCGGGCGCGGATTCCCCGCCGCGGGAAGCCAGCGGGGTGGTGCAGGGAAAAGCCGGGAAGGCCCGCGTGAGCGCGCGGCCGGTGAGGGCTGACACCTACGAGCGGCAGTACGAGCGGCAGCTCGGCCGCTGGTTCGACGACTTCACGGCTGCGGCTCTGACCGGGTACGGCGGCGCGAAGCGCGGCCCGACTCGCGTCAAGGGCGCCGAGGACTACGTCGACCAGGAGGAGTGGCAGGAGTCCCTCGCGCAGCTGCTGCTCCAGCTCGGGCTGGCGGCGTCGACCGCTGCGGCCCACGACCTGCTGGAGCAAGTCGGCCTGCCGCCGGAGGACTACAACGCCGAGGCCACTGTCGCCTGGCTGACGGCTATGGCCGGCGGTGTTGCGGCCGGGATCGTCGGGGCGACGCTCGCCGAGATGGACGAGGCCCTCGCCGACACGGATCGCGTGGATGACGACGGGCGGCCGGTGTCGGCGGTGCGCCGGCTGGAGCAGGCCCTCGACGTGGCGAAGGCGACCCGGGTGCCGGAGATCTCCAGCTCGCAGGTCACGAGCATGTCGGGCTTCGGGCAGACGGAGGCGGTCCGCTCGGTGGGTGGCGGCGGCGCGACGAAGACGTGGCGCACCACGAGCAGCAGCCCGCGGCCGGCGCACCGGCGGATGGACGGCGAGACCGTCGGGCTGGACGACCGCTTCAGCAACGGCGGCATGTGGCCTGGCGACTCCCGGTTGG
The DNA here is from genome assembly GCF_052245655.1 of Streptomyces sp. 4N509B. Classification (NCBI taxonomy): domain Bacteria; kingdom Bacillati; phylum Actinomycetota; class Actinomycetes; order Kitasatosporales; family Streptomycetaceae; genus Streptomyces; species Streptomyces sp. 4N509B. The sequence goes on along the minus strand of NZ_JBQQBZ010000041.1, from coordinate 39,926 downwards.
ACGACGCGCAGCGCGCCGGCTGCAGGTGCGCCGTCGAGATCGGTTTCGAAATCTGAGCCCGTGAAGGGGGCAGCATGCTGACCAAGGACGCGCCCGCTCTGCGGGTCAAGGTCGTCGAGGGCGGCGCGGACGATGGGGAGGCGGGCGAGTTCACCGCGCTCGTCTCGGTGTTCGGCAACGTCGACTCCTACGGCGACGTGGTCCAGCCCGGGGCGTTCGAGCGGACCCTCAAGGAGTGGTCCGCGAGCGGCTACCCGATCCCCGTGTACTGGGGCCACAACCTGTCCGATCCGGATTACAACATCGGCCAGGTCGTCGAGGCGGTCGAGACGGACCGCGGCCTTCAGGTGCGGGCCCGCCTCGACATGGAGTCCCCGAAGGCCGGACAGGTCTACCGGCTGTTGAAGGGCGGCCGGGTGAAGGAGTTCTCCTTCGGCTACTCCGTGCGGGACGCCGGCTGGGGCGAGAAGGACGGCCAGGACGTCTACGAGCTGCGGGACATCGACCTGTACGAGGTCAGCGTGGTGCCGGTCGGCGCCAACCCGGAGACCGAGCTCCAGACCGTCAAGACCCTCGGGGAGCGCACCGCGAAGGCGACCGCCCGCGCGGTGGCCGCGCTGGAGGAGAAAGCCGGGCGCGTGTTGTCCGCCCGCAACGAGACCTCGCTGCGCGAGGCCCGTGACCAGCTTGCCGCCGCGATCGACGGGATCGACGGCGTGCTGTCCGCGCTCGACCCGTCCGAAGAGGCCGATGGCGAGCCGGACGAGAAGAACAGCCAGGACGAGGACAACGCCACGGAGCAGGAGCCGGACCCCTTGGCAGACGACGCCAAGGGTGCGCCCATGCCTGACTTCGCCGCGGACCCCCTGGGGGCCCTGATCGAGATCAGCGAAAGGAGCACGCAGTGAGTCTGCGTGAACAGCGCGAGACGGCGCTGAAGGCCGCCCGGGACATCGCGGGCAAGGCGCAGGAAGAGGGCCGGACTCTCACCGGCGAGGAGCAGGCCGACGTCAAGAAGTACCTGCTTGAGGTGGACGGGCTGGCGGAGAAGATTCGGAAGGCCGAGGAGGCGGACGCGCTCATGAAGCGCGCCTTCGAGGTTCCCGCCGGGCAGCCGTCCCCCGCCGCCGAGCCGCAGGGCGTCCTCCCGAAGCTGGAGGCAGACCCTGGGTACAAGTCGGCGATGCTCGCCGCGCAGTCCCGCAACCGGTTCTCCCAGCGAACCACCGAGTTCGACGCCAAGGACTTCTCGACCGGCGGCCCCGCGGGTGGCCTGGTGCAGACCCAGTACGGGCAGGTCGTGCCGGAGACGCTTCGGCGCCCCACGGTCGCGTCCCTGCTGGGCTCCGGGACCCTGTCGGCGACGACCCTGACCTACTACGTGCAGGGCCCCACGACCGGGGACTTCGCGGTGGTCGACGAGCTCGGCGAGAAGCCGGCGATCGACTTCGCGTTCGAGGCCGAGGTCGAGACCCTCACGAAGATCGCCGGTATCACGAAGATCTCCGACGAGGCTTTCCAGGACGTGCCATACCTGGTGTCCGTGATCGAGGGGCAGCTGCGGCTGCGACTGGTGCTCGCCGAGGAGAACCAGCTCCTCAACGGCCCCGGCACGGGCACCACCATCACGGGCCTGCTCAACCGATCCGGTGTCCTGACCGAGACCTCGGCGAGCGCGGACGACGACCTCGACGCCATCTTCCGCGGCATGACCGCCGTCGAGATCGCCACCCAGCTCACCGTGGACGCCGTCGTCATCAACCCGCTGGACTACCAGCGGCTGCGGCTGATGCGTGACGCGAACGAGCAGTACTACGGGGGCGGCCCGTTCACCGGCGCCTACGGCAACGCCGGGTTCGCGCTCGGCCCCGGCCTGTGGGGGCAGCGCACCGTGGTGACCTCGGCGATCGCGCAGGGCACCGTGCTGGTCGGCGCGTTCGAGATCGGCGGCCAAGTGCTCCGCAAGGGCGGCGTCTCGGTGGAGATGACCAACAGCAACGAGAACGACTTCCGGTTCAACCGGGTCGCGATCCGCGCGGAGGAGCGACTCCTGCTCGCCGTGTACCAGCCGTCGGCGTTCTGCGAGGTCACCCTCGCCGGCGGCGGGTCCTGATCCATCCAACCGCGGGCGCCGGTGAACGGCCGGCGCCCGCGGCCCACCCCAAGGAGGCGCGCGATGGCGCAGCTGAGCGAGTACGAGGTCGAGATCCGCGACGGCATCTGGGTCACGATGAAGCTGTCTCGGGAGCACGCCGAGCAGGCCGACCCGAAGCGGGTGCGGCCCGTCGGCGGGAAGGCACGGCCGACGGCGAACAAGGCCCGCACCCCGGCGAACAAGGCGGGCTGAGGTGGCGAGCCTGGCCGAACTGCGGGAGCGGCTGAAGCGCCGCCCCGGCATGGGCGGGCTCACCGACCAGGAGGCTGACGATCTGCTGGCCGAGGCCGGCGAGATGGTCATGGACTACTGCGGCTGGGCCGTGTGGCCGCGTGCCGCAACGACGATGACGGTGGACTCTCGGGGTGGCGACGTGGTGCCGCTGCCGACGCTGATGCTGCACGAGGTCACCAGCGTGGAGACGCGCCCGATCCACGACCAGGACACGGACGCGTGGGAGTCGGTGACGTCCGGGTGGGACTGGTCCGAGGGCGGCTGGCTGTTGCGCTGCGGCTGCTGGCCCGACGGCCCACGATCGGTCCGCGCCACGGTGACCTCCGGATACGAGGACCCGCCGGGCGCGATCGGATCGGTGCTGCTGGCCATCGCGTCGCAGGTGCGGTCGACGCCGGTCGGGGTCAGCAGCGAGCAGGCCGGGGGCGAGTCCGTCTCCTACGCCACCGGCGGCGCGTCGACCGACTCCGGGGCGGGCGGCATGCTCACCGACGCGCAGCGCGCGGTGCTCGACCGGTACCGGCTGGACAACCGGCCGTAGAGGGGGTGGCCATCGTGGCGTTCGCGTGGCACACCGACACCCTCGTCCGGCTCCGGGCCCCGCTGGTCACCAACGCCTACGGCGACGCCGAACGGGACTGGGGCGCGGCAACGCGCACCGACCTGACCGGGTGGCGGGTGCAGCCCATGCAGGGCTCCCGCGTCAACGTCGCCGACACCCTTCCGCGCGACGGCCTGGACATGCGGCGCCGCGCGTTCGGCCCGGCCGGCGCCGACATCGAGACCACGGACCGCATCGAGTGGGACGGCGTCACGTGGGTGATCGAGGGCGACGTCGACCAGTGGCGCTCACCGACCGGAGCGCTGGCCCACACCGAGCTGGTGCTCGCCCGCATGGAGGGATGACCATGGCCAGGTCCCGCGCCTCGGTGCGCATCGAGATCGACTACGCCGGCATCGGCCGCCTCGCCAAGGGCGACGAGCTGCGGGCGGACCTTCAGCGCCGAGCGGAGCGTGTTCGGGCCGCCGCCCAGGCCGCGGCGCCGGAGATGAACGAGGGCGCCATCGAGGTCGACGCCTCCACCCGCGTCGGCCGTGACCGGGTACGCGGCATCGTCGTCGCCCGCCACCCCGGCGTGCTGTACGCCGAGGCGGAGCATCGGTTCCTCGGCCGGGCGATCGACGCCGCCGGGAACGCCTGATGGCCGCCCCCGCCGTCGTGTTCCCGGACGCGACACTGCTCGCCACGAGCTACCTCCGGCCGCTGATGGCGCCGATCCACGTCGGATCGAAGGTGCCCAGCCAGCGGCCGGTCGAGATGGTGCTGCTGCGGCGCCTCGGCGGCGGCCGGCGGAACCCGCTCGTGGACGCGCCCCGACTCGACATCCAGGTGTGGGCGCCTGACGACCCGCGGGCCGACGATCTGACTCAGACCGCGCGGTACCACCTGGCCCGGATCTGCGAGCACGTGCCCGAGGTGCGCACGTATGAGGAGGAGTCCGGGCCCACCCTCATCCCCGACGCGCCCTCGGATGTTCCGCGGGCGCTGATGACCATCGTGCTGTCGGTCCGCGGCGCGGTCCCGACACCCTGAAAGGAGATGCGCCGTGGCGAAGGACACCGACAACGCCCGCGCCTGGTACGGATTCGACTCCGGGCTGTGGGTGACGCTGCCCGGCGAGCCGGTGCCGGCGTTCCCGCTGCCCCCGATCTACGACCCGGTGACCGGGGCGTTCACGCCGCCGGGTGAGGAGTTCTACGAGCTGGGCTGGCTCTCGGAGGACGGCCCCACGCAGGGCCGCGAGCGGAATGTGGAGCGGTTCCGCGGCTGGCAGGGCAACAGCATCGTCCGCACGGCCGTGACGGAGGACGACCACACGGTCCAGATCCAGGCTCTGGAGGACAACTGGGTCGTCCAGCAGCTGCGCTACCCCGACAGCATCATCACCACCACCGGGGACACGACGCAGACCGTCGTCGTCCAGCAGTCCGGCGAGGACGTCCGCTCCGGCGTGCTCGACCTGGTCGACGGCGACGTGTGGAAGCGGATCTTCATACCGCGTCTGGTGGTCGACGAGATGGGCGACGTCCCGCACACGGCGGGCGAGCTGACGATGTACGAGATGACGCTGCTGTGCAAGGTCCACACCATGACCGTCGACGGCGTGGAGCGCGGCGTCGCCCTCATCGAGAACACCAACAACCCGGCGATGATCCAGCCCGGGTCCTGACCCCTTCGACCGGGGTGTGCCCCGCCACGCGCGGTCCGGGGCACACCCCTACGCCCATGGCCGCGCACAGACAGGAGACCGCGCATGAGCAAGACGACGTTCAGCCTCGACGAGTTGCGCGCCCGCGCCGCGGAGCGCCGCGGCGGCGACACCCTCACCATCACGGCAGATGGCAAGCCGTTCACCATCCCCGCGCCCGGCTTCTGGCCAGACGAGATCAAGGAGAAGGCTCGCCAGGCCCGCACCCGGGGCGATCTTCCGTTCGTGCGGGCGCTGATGGGCGCCAAGCGGTACGAAGAGTTCGTCGCGGCCGGCGGCCGGTCGGACGACATCGGGCTGCTGATCGACGAGTACAAGCGCGCGCAGGGCGTCGATGACCTGGGGGAATCTGGGCCCTCGTCGAGCTCCTAGCGGAGTACGGCGGGGAGATCGAGTACGACCTGCTGCGGATCGGGCTGGACCTCGACGACATCGGGTCCGAACGCCTCACATGGGGGCGGCTGTGGCGCATCGTCCAATCCCAGCCGCCCACCTCGGCAAGCGCCTTCGCGTGGGCCAAGTCCCGCGAGAAGGGCGTCTACCCGATCGACATCGAGCTCGCGGCCGGCGCGTTCGACGCGCTGGCGGTGGCGAACTGGCAGCGCAGCAAGAAGGCCGCCAAGGGCTCCGGATCGGCGCCCAAGCCTGTGCCGCGACCGAGCAAGGTGTCCGCGCTCCGTGGCGAAGCCCGAGACAAGCTCATCGAGCGAGGGCGAGCGCTCCTCCGCAGGCAGAGAGAGCGGCCCAAGCCTCGCCGCTGACCAGGCGGAAGGGGGCGAGTCGTGGCGACTTCCGGGCCCCAGGTCGGAACCGCGTGGATCGCGGTCACCCCCTCGTTTCGGGGCTTCGCCAGCGACATCACCTCCGACCTGTCCCACACCCTCGCCCGCGCCGGGTCGACCGCCGGAGACGCAGCGGGCGACGCGGCCAGCGACTCCTTCGACGACGCCATCCGAGGAGCCGGGGACGACGCCGCCGGAGACCTGACGAACACCCTGACCCGAGCCGGCTCGACGGCGGGCGACGCGGCAGGGGACGCGGCGGGAGACGCCCTCAACGCGGCTCTCCGCACCGCCGGGGACGACGCCGGTGATGACCTGACCGCCGACCTCACCGCGGCGGGAGACGCCGCAGGTGACGCGGCCGGCAACGCCGCTGGCGACGCGATGAACGCCAGCCTGTCCGAGCGCGTGTCCGGCCTCCAGGACTCCCTGGCCGGCCCCGCAGGGGTGGCCGGCGGTATCACCGCGGGCGCGTTCGCCCTCGGCCTGGCCAACGCCATGGACACCACGACGGCCGCGGCACGGGTGACCGCCGGGCTCGGCCTGACCGAGCAGGAGGCGTTGCGCGTCGGGCGCGTCGCCGGGGACGTGTTCGTCGCCGGCTGGGGTGCCTCCATGGACGAGGCTTCGCAGGCCGTCGGCACCGTCGCCACCTCCCTCGTGGACCTCGCCACGGTCGGCGACACCGAACTGGAGGCTCTGGCCAGCCAGGCCCTGGCGCTGGCGGACGTCATGCAGTGGGACCTGGCCGAGGCCACCACGGCGGCAGCCACGCTCATCACCAACGACCTCGTCACCGACGCCACCGAGGCGTTCGACGTGATGACGCGGGCCGCACAGGAACTGCCCGCGAGCATGGTCGCCGACATCCCCGCCACCATCCAGGAGTACAGCGAGCAGTTCCAGCGCCTCGGACTTGACGCGCAGACCAGCTTCGGCCTGATGAGCCAGTTCGTGCAGGCCGGCGGCCGGGACATCGACCAGGCCGCGGACATCCTGCACGAGTTCGGCCGCATCACGACCGAGGAGACCGATCGCGCCGCCGCCGGCTTCGAGGCTCTGGGCCTGGACGCAGACCGCATGCTGAGGATGCTCGCCGAGGGCGGCCCCGCCGCGCAGGACGCGCTCGCTCTCACCCTGGACGAACTGCGGCAGGTCGAAGGGCCGGCCGAGCGCGCCGCCCTGTCCGTGGAGCTGTTCGGCGACATGGCTGGCGAGACGAGCGACGCTCTGCTCGGGATGGACCCGGCGACCGCGACCCTCGACGGCGTGGCCGGGGCCGCGAACGACCTGACCGCGGCGCTCGGTCAGGACCCGGCCGCCCAGTTCACCTCCGCGTTCCGCAACCTCGCCAGCACCCTCGGCGCCGCGGTGCTGCCCGTCCTCACCGCGGTGGCAAGCTGGGCCGCCAACAACCCGACCCTGTTCCGGGTCATCGCGGTGGCGGTCATCGCCATGGCCGCCGCGTTCACGGTGCTCACGGCCGTGGTGTGGGCGCTCAACGTGGCCCTGGCAGCCAACCCCGTGGTGTGGATCATTCTCGGCGTGATCGCCGCGATGGCGCTCATCGCTGGCGCCGTCGCCGCCGTCATCATCTACTGGGACGAGATCGTCGCCGCCACCCGCGCCGCGTGGGACTGGATCTGGAACGCCGTCAAGAGCGCGGCCGACTTCATCCTCGACCTGTTCATGAACTGGACGCTGTACGGCTTGATCGTCCGCAACTGGGACAACATCACCGGCGCGATCGGGGCCGCCATGGACTGGATCGGCGACCGCGTACAGGACGGCGTCGACTTCGTCGTTGGTGCATGGGACGCCCTCCGCGCACTGCCCGGGAAGGTTCTCGACTGGTTCTCCGGCCTCGGCGGCGACCTGGGCGACGCCCTCTCGAACGGCTTCCGCAGCGGCATCAACGCCATCATCGGCGCCTGGAACAGCCTCAGCTTCACCATCCCGGGCGTGAGCCTGCCGGGCCCGCTGCCGGACTTCGGCGGCATGACGATCTCCACACCGAACGTGCCCTACCTCGCGACAGGCGGCATCGTCACCGACCCCACTCTGGCCCTCATCGGTGAGGCCGGCCCCGAGGCCGTCATCCCGCTGGACCGGCTGGAGGCCATGGTGCCCACCGTCCGCGCCACCGTCGCCAGCAGGCAGGCCGTCGCCCCCGCACCGGTGGTGGAGATCGTGGCCGGCGACCGGCACCTCATGGCGTGGCTGGAGAACGTCATCCGCACCCGCTACGGCGGCGAGATCACCCGCGTCGGCGCGCGGCGATGAGGGGGCACCTGTGCCGGTGAGCCACCACGAAGGCCGCGACTGGGTCGCCGACCGGCTCAAGGCCGCGTGCCCCACCCTGGTCATCGACGTCGGGCCTGGCGAGGGCATCTACAGCATGCTGATGCGGCCCCTCACCCCCAGTGCGCGCTGGGAGTGCGTAGAGGTCTGGGGGCCCTACGTCGCGCGCTTCAACCTGAAGGAGAAGTACGACGCCGTGCACGTCGCCGACGTGCGCGGGTTCGACTTCCCGCCGGGGGCGGTCGTGCTCCTGGGCGACGTCGTCGAACACCTCCCCGAGCCCGACGGCCGCCGGCTTCTCACCGAGCTGCGGGCCCGCGCCGACCACCTGATGGTGAGCGTGCCGATCGTGACGCTCCACCAGGGCACCGTGCACGGCAACCCACACGAGGCCCACCTGACGCACTGGACATGGGAGGCGATGGACGAGGTCATGGGCGGCTGCGACTCCTACCGCGGCGACGTGCTCGGCCGCTGGTGGTGGAGCCGGTGAGGATCGCCGCCCTCGTGCACTACTACGTGCCGCACTACATGGCCGGCTCCGAGACGATGCTCCACGCGATGCTGCGGGCCCTGGCCGCCGCCGGCCACGACGTCGACGTCGTGGTGACCGAGCACCAGCGAGGGCCTGTCGACTACGTGCACGACGGGATCCGCGTTCGGCGCGCTGCCCGAGGCCGTGGAGTCCCCGCAGCACTGGACGCCTTCGCCCCCGACGTGCTGATCTCCCACCACCAGGAGGCGCCGAACGCCTCCCACTACGCCTGGCAGCGCGCGGTGCGCCGCGAGCCGGCGCCGCAAGTGGTGCACATCGTGCACAACACGTTCCCTGGGCCCCTCGCGGTGACCAGGAGGTGGCGGCCGAGGCTGGTCGTGTTCAACGCGTGGTGGGTGCGCGAGCACCACGCCGCGCGGGGCGGCATCCCGTCAACGTGCCAGATGATCGTCATCCACCCGCCCGTGCGCGCCGAGGACCACGCTACGACGCCGGGCACAGACGCGACGCTGGTCAACCTCAACCGCGACAAGGGCGGCGAGATCCTCTACCAGCTCGCCCGTCGCCTACCGGACACGCAGTTCGCCGGGGTGGTCGGCGGTCATGGGCCGCAGATCATCCGGCGTGCCCCCAACGTGGAGATCATCCCCCACACGTCGGACATGCGGCGCGACGTGTGGGCCCGCACGCGAGTCCTGCTCATGCCGTCCATCTACGAGTCCTACGGAATGGCCGGCGTGGAGGCCATGGCCTCCGGCATTCCCGTCATCGCCCACCCCACGCCCGGCCTCCAGGAGTCCCTCGGGGACGCCGGGATCTTCGTGGACCGCGGCGACCTCGACGGCTGGGAGCGCGAGCTGCGGCGCCTCGCAGACGCCGACGAGTGGCAGGCGGCGTCGACCGCCGCAGCGAAGCGCAGCGCGGAACTGGACCCCCGAGAGGAGTTGGCGGCATGGGTGGCGGCGGTCGAGTCGCTGTCGTGATCCCGTGGCGCGGCGGCTGCCCGCAGCGGGAGGCCGCCCTCGCCTGGGCTGCCCGCCGGTGGCGATCGGTCGGCCACGAGCCCGTCATCGGCGAGGCGCCTCCAGGGCCTTGGTGCAAGGCCGCAGCGGTCGCCGCCGGGCTTCCCCGCGGCGACGCCGAGGTGCTGATCGTGACCGACGCGGACGTGTGGTGCGACGGCATCGACGCCGCCGTGGACGCGGTCCACACCGGGGCATCCTGGGCGATCCCCCACCGGGACGTCCGTCGGCTGACCGAGGATGCTACAGCGGCCGTGCTCCACGGCGGTGAGCTCGGCGGCTCGCTCGACCAGCCCGCATACCGAGGGGTCGAAGGAGGCGGCATCACCGTCCTCCGTCGAGACCTCTACGACGTCGCCCCACTCGACCCGCGATACCGCGGCTGGGGCCAGGAAGACGAGGCGTGGGCGCTCGCGCTGCGGACGCTGGCGGGGGCCCCGTGGCGCGGTGCCGCGCCGCTGTGGCACCTGTGGCACCCGCCGCAACGCCGCGACTCCCGCCGCTGGGGCTCGATCGCCTCCCGCACCCTCTACCGCCGCTACCAGCGCGCGGCCCGCAGCCCGGGGGCGATGCGGGCGCTGCTCGCCGACATCACGGAGGTGACGTGTGACGTGGCCTGACCGCCCGTGGAACCTCCCCATCCGGCTGGAGCTCGCCTTTGGCGCCGACCCCGCAGCCGAGCCCTCCACCTGGGCGTGGACAGACGTCTCGACCGACGTCGCGCCGCAGACCATCAACGTCAGCCGCGGCCGGCCGGACGAGTCCGGGCAGGTACAGCCTGCGCGCGCCACGATCGAGCTCACCAACAACGCGGGCGACTACACCCCGGGGCACCCTGCGGGCGCGCACTACCCGTATGTCCGCGAGGGCGTCCCGGCGCGCCTGTCCGTGCAGGCAGGCGGCCCATACCTGCGGGTGCCGGACCTGGCCGGCGCGCGGGCGCGGGTCGCGTCCACCACGGCCATGGACGTCTCGGGCGATCTGGACCTGCGCATTGAGGTCGCGCTCGACCGCCTCCCGGCGCAGCGCCCCGCCGGCCACGCTTCGGCGTTCCAGCCCGCCGCGCAGGAGCTGATGGCCCGCTACAACGTCAGCGGCGCGGCCCGCATGTGGCTGCTGTTCCTCGACGAGTCCGGGGCGGCGCGTCTGCGGTGGTCCCCGGACGGCGCGGCGACGCTGGAGCGCGCGGCCACCACCACGGTGCCCTACGTCAGCGGCCAGCGGTTCGCCCTACGCGCCACGCTCGACGTCGACAACGGCTCCAGCGGCCACACGGTGACGTTCTGGACCGCCGCCAGTCTCGGCGGGCCGTGGCGGCGGCTCGGCGAGCCCATCGTCACGGCAGGCACCACCAGCATCCACACCGGTGGTACCGCCGACCTGGAGGTCGGTGAGGTCTGGGGCACCACCAACGCCCTGGGCGCCGGCCGCTGGTACGGGGCGGAGGTGCGGGCCGGCATCGACGGACCGCTCGTCGCGGCCCCGGATTTCACCGTCCTCGCCCCCGGCGACACTGCGTTCGTCGACGCCGCCGGCAGGTCGTGGCTGATCGAGGGCGGCTCCGAGGTCACCGACTGGCGCGTCCGGCTCGTCGGCACGGTAGACGAGTGGGCTCCTACCTGGCCTTTCAAGGATCTGTCCAGCGGCAACTACGTCGGCGAGGCCCGCACCGGCTCCGTCATCAACGGCATCCTCCGCCGCCTCGGTCAGGGCCAGCCAGCGCTGGAGAGCACCCTGCGCCGCAGAGTTCCGAGCTTCAACCCCCTCGCCTACTGGCCCATGGAGGAAGGCCGCGACGCCACCCAGGCGTACAGCCCGGTCGAGGGCGTCGCGCCCATGGAGACCGCCGGCTTGTCGTGGGCGAGCGACGACACGCTGCCCGGCTCATCGGCGCTGCCGACGCTCGCCGAGGGAGCCAACTGGAACGGTCGGGTCCCCGCGCCCCTGACGTCACAGACCGAGTGGATGGTGGAGTTCGTCTACCGCATGGACGAGCCGCCGTCGGACTCCAACCGCTCGCTGTTCTGGATCGCCGGCAGCGGCACCATCCGCCAGTGGCGCATCCTCTACGGGCCCCCCAGCGGCGGGTTCGCCGCCACCTGCCTGGTCACCGGCGAGGACGCCGACGGCAGCACCGTCGTCTCCTCCCTGATCGGCCTCGGCAGCAACGTCCTCGGCACGTGGCTACGCCAGCAGTTCCGTGCGCGGCAGAACGGCAGCGCGGTCGACTGGACGATCCGCTGGACCAACGTCGGCGGCGACGCGGGGGTGTTCGCCGGCTCCTACACCGGCACCGTCGGCCGCGTCCGCGCCGTCTCGTCCCCGCCCGGCTACCACTCCGCGCTCGCGGGCGTCGCGCTGGGCCACGTCGCCGTGTTCAGCCCGTGGCAGGTGGCGGCGTTCGACGGCGCGGACACCGGCTGGGCTGGTGAGACCGCCGTGGAGCGCATGCGGCGTCTCGCTCAGGAAGAGCAACTTCAGCTCGCCGTCCTCGGCGTCCCGGCCGAGACGACCACGCTCGGCCCGCAACGGCCCGCCACGCTGCTGACGCTCCTCCAGGAGGCAGCGGACGCAGACGGCGGGCTGCTGTTCGAGCGAAGGGACACGCTGGGGTTGCAGTACCGCCCCCGGCACGCCCTCTACAGCCAGCAGACACGCCTCGCCCTGGCGGCGCGCAGCAACGAGATCGACGAGCCGTTCACGCCGATCCTCGACGACCAGCGGCTCCGCAACCAGATCATCGTCACCCGCACCGGCGGCTCGTCCGCTGCCGCCGTCGACGCCGAGTCTGTGGCCACCCGCGGCCGGTACGAGGACAACATCACCCTCAACGTCGCCGAGGACGGGCAGCTGGAACCGATCGCGTACTGGCTCCTGCACCGCGGCACCTGGCCCGGGATGCGCTACCCGGCCGTCACCACCTCGCTCGACCTGGCGCCACAGACCATCACGGACTGGCTGGAGGCCACCGAAGGCGACCGCGCCCAGGTGAGCGCCCTACCACCGCAGCACCCGACGGATGCCGTCGACCTGATGGTCGAGGGCCTGACGGAGACCGTCACCTCGACGCGCTGGTCCATGGAGGCCGCCACGTCACCGGCCGGCCCGTGGACGGTGGGCGAGGTCGCCGAGGACGACCCGGGCGCCGACGACGCACCGGTGCACGTCGACACCGACGGCAGCGAACTGGTTGCCGCCATCGACGCGACGACAACGGAGGTCATCGTGCTGACGACGGCGGGCCCGGAGTGGGCCACTTCTGCCGGGCCGTCGCCGACTGCGGCCGTGGATGACCTGCCGTTCGACGTCGAGGTAGGCGGCGAGATCATGACCGCGACGGACGTCCAGCCGCTGGTGTGGGACACGTTCGCCCGCAGCACGGCCGACGGGTGGGGCGCGACCCCGTCCACCATCTCCCTGTCGTGGCTGACCGCCGGGGGCACCGCGGCCGACCGGGACGTGACCGGCACAGCCGGCACCGTCGCCCTGCCGGACACCGCGATCCGGTTCCAGTTCGTGAACGCCGGGTTGACCGACGCCGAGGTCAGGACGGCCATCACGGTGCCGGCACTCGCCACGGGCGGCAGCCTGCGGGCCGGGATCGTGATGCGCATCAGCGGAGCCTCGTACTACCAGCTGCGCGTCAACTTCACCACGAGCGGCGCCGTGGGTCTCGACGTCGTCAACTCAGGCACCGTCATCGCCTCCATCTCCTCGATCGGCCGGCCGTACACCGCGGGATCGCGGTGGCGGATCCGCGCCCGGGTCGTCGGGCAGACCATCACGGGCCGGGTGTGGCTGGACGGCACGCCCGAGCCTGGCTGGCAGATCACCACGACCGTGACAACGGGCACGATCGCGTCCGGACTGCCCGGCGTCACCGCGTCTAGGGCGAGCGGCAACACCAACGTGAACCCGGTCATGGCCTTCGACGACTTCGCCGTGATCACCCCGCAGCGCTTCGGGGTCGTGCGCTCCGTCAACGGCGTGGTGAAGAGCCACGCGGCCGGCGACGACGTGCAACTCGCCAACCCGATGATCATCGCCCTGTAGGAGGCCCAGTGACCTACCCGATCGTGGTGCACCCCGGGAATCGAGTGACCGGCGACAGGCTCAACGCGGCGTTCTTGATCGGCCGGGCCGTGTTCTCGGCCTACCGGGACACGGCACAGTCGATCTCGTCTGGCGGTGTGGGCATCGCGGCCGACGCGCTCCAGTGGGACAACGTCGCGCTCGACCTCCTCGGCGGCTGGACGGCCAGCACGCCGAGCAGGTACACGGCCACGATCCCCGGCCGGTACCGGCTGGAGGGCGCCGTGTCGTTCCAAGGCTCTGCGGCCGGCGACTCGCGGGGCTGCACGTGGAGGGTGAACGGGACGGTCGCAGAAGGCGGGACGTCCGAGCCGATCGCGTCCGGCAGCATCGCCAACACGTCGCTCACCTGCGGCGCCCGAGACCTCACCGTCGTGCTGAACGGGACCTCTGACTACGTCGAGCTGTGCCCCTTCCAGGACTCGGGAGCCGCGCTCGGGACTTCCGGCGCGAGCCGGCGGCCCTTCATCTCTGTCACCTACGTCGGCCCCACCTGAGGAGGACCCGATGGCGACCCCCCTGACAGCCGACCGGCTGCTCGCCGTCCTCCGCGCGGAGGGCGTGCGGGTCGTCGAGTACCGGGCCTGGCGGACACACGAGCGTGACGACGAGACCGGCCGTACCTTCGGCCCCGTCCACGGCCTCGTCATCCACCACACCGCCGGCCGGAACTCCCTGACCCTCTGCTACGACGGCCACTCCACCCTGCCCGGCCCGCTGTGCCACACCCACCTCGCGAAGGACGGCACCACCTCGATGATCAGTGCCGGGCGGGCGAACCACTGTGGCGGCATGGCCCGGAACGCCTACGACGCGATGGTGGCAGAGTCCTCCACTCACCCGCGGCCCGACTCTGCCGAGCCGGTCGACGGCAACGACTGCACGTATGGCCTGGAGATCGAGAACCTCGGCGACGGCAGCGACCCGTACCCGGCCGTGCAGTACGACCAGGCCGTCAGGTGGGCGGCGGCGATCTGCCGCGCGCACGGATGGTCAGACCACTCGGTCATCGGCCACAAGGAAGCGACGCGCCGGAAGATCGACCCCTCGTTCTCGATGGACGCCTTCCGCGCCGCCGTCGCGGAGCGGCTAACGCATCCCGCGAGCTGGAACCCGAACGACCCGGAGGACGACATGCCCAGCGCTGAGGAGATCGCCCGCGAGGTGTGGGCCTACAGCTACGACCACGGCGGCAAGACCATCACCGCCCGGACGCGGCTCGGCCGCGCCTACGAGAACTCGCTCGGCGCCAAGCAGGCCGCCCAGCAGGCCGTCGCGCTCCTCGGAGCGCAGACCGCCGTGCTCGACGCCATCCGGCAGGCGGTCGCTGACGGCGGCGGACTCACCGCCGAGCAGGCCGAAGCCGCCGCCACCGCCGGGGCCCTCGCGGCGCTCGCCGAGCTCGCCGACGCGCTCACCGACTGATCCACTCACGAATCGAGAACCCTCATGAACAAGTCCACCACCATCCTGCGGACGGCCCGCACCTACGCCCGCGACCTCGCCGAGCGCGTCATCGCGACGTTCGTCGTCGCCCTCGGCGGCGTGTTCGTCGCGGCCGGACCCGCCGACATGTTCACCCTGTCGTTCTGGGAGGGCGCCTTCGCCGCGGCCGTCGCCGCCGCTGGCTCCCTCCTGAAGGGCATCCTCGCGAGGGCCGTCGGCGACAAGAACAGCGCGTCGGCCGCCACCGGCGTGTGAGGGGGTGACCGTTGCCCGATGAGCCGACCCTCGGCGAGGTCATGCGACGCCTGGAGGATGTACGCCAAGACCTCAAGGACGACCTCAGCCAGCTCGCCACCCGGCTCGACGGCAAGGTCTCGCTCGACATCTTCGAGCTGCGCATGAAGGCGTTCGAACGCGACATCACCGACGCAGCGGCCCGCGTCGCCGAGATCGAGGGTGCGCGGGAGAGGGAGCGGGAGCAGCAGGGCGAGCTGCGGCGGCGGGCGGAGGAGCAGCGCCGAGCCGACCGCCGTCTTGCGTTCTCCGCGCTGGTGGCTCCGGTGCTGATCCTGCTGCTCACCGTGTACATCAACGCGCAGGGGGCGGCGGCATGACGCGACTGGAGAAGCGCCGCGGCGACCTCCTCGCTGCCTTGGGCGTGCTGGCCGGCGTCGCCGTGCTGGCGTGGGTTGTCATCACCATGCAGCGGCTGTCAGACGAGTTGCGGGAGGCGAACGCCGCCCGGGACGCCCTCGCGGCGCAGGTCGAGGCGCTCGGCGGCGATCCCGTCGCCGGGCCGCCTGGGAGCCGTGGCGACGTCGGGGAGACAGGCCCACAGGGGCCGCCCGGACCCGAGGGAGATCCCGGTGTCCCCGGCGCCGACGGCAGCCCAGGGCCGCGTGGCCCCGCTGGCGCGGACGGCTCCGACGGCGAGGACGGCGAGCCTGGAGAGCCGGGCGCCGACGGCGCACCAGGCGAGGACGGGCCCGCCGGAGAACCTGGTCCAGCAGGACCACCCGGACCCCAAGGCGACCCGGGACCCGCAGGACCGCAGGGAGAGCCCGGGACCGATGGCCAGGACGGCGAGCGTGGCCCCGCCGGTCCTCCGCCGTCGGGCTGGACGTGGACTGGCCCGGACGGCACGGTGTACGAGTGCCGCCCGGACGCCGACGGCTCCACCCACTTCACGTGCACGCCTTCCGGCGGAGACGGCGGCGGCCTGCTGTCCCTCGCCGCGCTCGATCCGGCACGCCGCACGTACTGACCGCCGCTGTCAGACCGGCGTGGCACACTGGAACTAGGCTTCGTCGGTGGATCTCATCGAGGGTCGGACGAAGCGCAACGCCCCGCCTTGCGCGGGGCGTTCTGCTGTCAGAGCCGCGTGCCACACTGGCCGCGCCACCCACGCGCTCGCGCACCACGCCCCGTCTCCGCTTCGGCGGGGGCGGGGCGTTCGGCGTGTACGAGGTCAGGCGGTGGCCTGGCGGCGGCGCTCTTCGAGAGCCTCTCGGCGGGCGAGGCGACTCCTACGGGGTAGCCCCAGCTCCGCCGCCCACAGCCGCACCGACGACACACTCACGCCGAGATCGTCCGCGATCTCCTGATAGGAGAGCGTCTTGTCAGCCCACAGCTCACGCAGGCGGGCGAATCGCTCTGGCGACTTCTTCGCCGTCTTGATCGGCCAGTCCTTCCGAGGGGGCAATGCAGCCGCCAGGCGTGGGTGCCGCTTGGCGTAGACGCGCAGATTGGTCGGGTGGCCCACGCCTGCGGCCTCTGCGGCCTTCGCGATACTGGCGCCCCCTTCGAGCAACCGCGCCACCTCGTCAAGTTGCGCGTCGGTCACACGAGCCTTCGCCGGAGGGCTGGCGCCGACCATGGCCAGCACGGCGGCCTCTGCGGTGGCGAAAGTCTCCTGGTCATATCGGTACCCCTCCACCATGGCCCGTGTCATACCGCACACGGTGGCGGCCAAGTCGCGGTCGCCGCCAGTGCGGGTGAGAGCGGCGAGGTAGTCGCCCAGCCGCGCGGCTCGCTGGACCTCGACGGGGAGGCCGTCCAGAGCTGTGCGGAGTTCGCCATCGACAGTAGCCGCGGCGGCTAGAGCCCGCACCGTTGTTCCCACAGCGGCAGCGGCCTGGTCAATGGTTCGCCCGAACCGCAGTAGCGAGAGCACCTGGGCCCTCTGCTCGTTGCTGATGCCCCGGTAGCGCTTCAGCTCTGCATTGTGAGCGATGCGGCAGCGCCAGCACCGGCCACCTTGCCGCCACCCGTTGGGACTGCCGCAGGTCTTCCCAGGCGCCTCGCAGGCCTCGCTCAACGCGCCACCTCGACCGGCACGTCGGAGGCGTACACGATGGACAGTGCCGGCACCTCCTGCGCGACGCGGGCGCACACCGCGCGGTGCCAGCCAGCCGGGAAGTGCACCCCGGGCCGGGACTCCGCATCGGGCGCCCTCTCCCCGTACTCGGCATCCGTGCGGTAGGTCACCACCGTCGGCTCGGGCATGTCGAGCAGCTTCTCGACGAGCTGCCCGATCCACTCGGCGGTGCGCTGCTCCAGGTCTTCGATCTTCAGGCGCACGCCGTCGGGGATCTCGTACTTCCCGGCCTCCCAGTTCCGCACGGTCTTGCCGGTGACGCCGAGGTGAGCTGCCAGCCAGTCCCCGGACACGCCAAGGAACTCCCGCACCACCTTGAACTCGGCGGGGGTCATCCGCTCGTCCTCCGGCATGTCCGGCGGATCGGCGTAGTCGGTCATCGTGTGACTCCAAGGGGAAGGGTCGCCCGCGCCCCTGCCAGGATCTGGGGCGCTGAGCGGCCGGTTCGAAGGGTGACGGATCAGGCCCGCTCGACGGTGGCCGTGTACGCGTTGGGGGTGGCCTCCCACTTACCGACGACGCGCCATCCGGCGTCGTCGAGGAGGTCCACCGCCTCCCTGATGCCGTCCTCGGCGTCCCCGTCCCGGGC
Source organism: Streptomyces sp. 4N509B (assembly GCF_052245655.1). NCBI lineage: Bacteria > Bacillati > Actinomycetota > Actinomycetes > Kitasatosporales > Streptomycetaceae > Streptomyces > Streptomyces sp. 4N509B. Next base: position 22,162 of record NZ_JBQQBZ010000041.1, on the reverse strand, counting down.
GTCGACGGTCGTCACGGCGTGGAACTGCTGGTCGCCGTGGGAGGCCCACGCGGTCTCGTCCTCGGGGTCGCCGCCGATCAGCTCGTCCTCGATGACAGTGACGTCCATGTAGTCGGTCTCCAGTGCGGACCGGTCGTTGACGAGCCAGGCGGTGAAGTGCTTCGTGGTCATGATCCGGTTCCTCCCGGTGCGGGTCTGGGGCTCGATCCCCTGACCTCGTGATGACGAGTCTACTTCCTAAGTTAGGAAGCCGTCAAGTGGTCCACCACATGCCGCGAGACGCCCGCCCGGCCGACGCTTGGCCAGCGATAACATGCCATACCGTGCGCGAGCTGGGCATGCCGTGCAACTCCTCCCATCTCGACATCTCCGAGTGCTGGTGCTACGTCAGGACGTTGGTGGATAATGACAGTTATCCACTACAGGAGGTGTCATGGCTGCGGACGCGGCGAGGCGATTCCAATGGCGGCTCTACGACGGAGATGAGTGGCGGTGGAGCCGGGAACACACCACAGAGGGCCCGTGCCCCTCCTGTTGCTGCAGCGGGCCCAGAGCATGCCCTGACTGCGGAGGCCGGTGTCACTCCGAACCCGTGGAAGGCGTGGGTCCGGAAGTCCCGCACTCGTCGCTCTGCCAACAGGAAAGCGTGGACGAGTACGGAGACGCGATGGAGACGCGAGAGGTAACGCAGTGACCGCCCTCGTCCCGCGCCAACCCGGCACCGTCTCCACCGCGCGCCACGACCCCCGCGACGACTGGCCCGACGAAGCCAAGCAACTCCGCGACCGGCTCACCGAGATCTACGGTGACCGGGACCCGCTGCCCACCCTCGCCGGAGCCTGGATCGCCCGCCAGCGCAGCGGGCACACCCGCCGCGCCTACGCCCGCAACTTCCTCCGCTGGGAGGACTACGCCCGCGCCTCCGGCATCCACCCGCTCCACGCGAAGCTGCCGCTCGCCGACGCCTACAGCAACCACCTCACCACCGCGCCCACCATGCGGCGCGTCAAGGGTGGCAAGGTCGGGGAGACCGCGCCCACCGGGCCGCCGCTCTCCGACTCCGGCCGCGCGCAGGCCCTCGCCGCCTGCGGGTCGTTCTACACCTACGCCGTCCGCGTCCAGGCCGTGGCCGCCGACCCGTTCGCCTCCGTCCTCCGGCCGCGCATCGACCCCGACCACTCGCCCACAGAGGGCCTGCTGCCTGAGGAGACCGCTGCGCTCATCGACGCCGCGCGGCAGCACGACCCACGCTCCTACGCCCTCGTCGCGCTGCTGTACCTCCTCGGCCCCCGCATCGACGAGCTACTGTCTCTCAACGCCGACCAGCTCGGGTACGACCGGGGCCACCACACACTCCCGCTCCGACTGAAGGGCGGGAAGCGGAAGGCCGCGCCGCTGCCGCCGCTCGCCTACGACGCGCTGCGCACCTACCTCGGCGACCGCGCCGACGGACCGCTGTTCGTCACCGCGTCCGGGAAGCGCTGGACGGAGCCACAGGTCCACAAGCACCTGCGGATCCTCGCGCGGAAGGCGGGCATCCCACAGGCCGACACCATCAAGCCCCACGTCCTGCGGCACGCGTTCATCACCGACAACCTCGCCGACGAGGTACCGCTGGAGCGCGTCCAAGACGCCGTCGGTCACTCCGACCCCCGCACCACACAGCGGTACAACCGGCGCCGACGACAGCTCGACGACCACCCCGCCTACGGACTCGCCGCGAAGCTGAGCGCGAGGCTGACGATGGAGCCTGAAGGGAGCGAGCGTTGACGGCAGACCCTGTGTGCTGGTCGTGGCCCGCCGAGCGTCCGACGGAGGAGGCCGCCCGACAGAAGCTCTTCGCCTACGCCGAGCGGACCGGCTGCACCCCAGGACAAGCGCAAGTCCTGTGGGATCTCGAACGCGCCGCAGGAGCGCTCGACGGGGAGAGCATCCTGGCCGACTGGCAGGCGGGGAGGTGCGCTGTGTGTGGCCGCGTCCGCGATCTTGTCTGCGACCACGACCACGCGACGGGCCTTGTTCGTGGCTGGCTCTGCCGCTCCTGCAACACGATGGAGGGCACCAATCGGGACCCGGACACGATCTTCGCGCGATACCGCGAGCGCTCCCCAGCTGTGATCCTCGGCATCACCGCCCGCTACCTCAATCCCGTCACGGGCGAGTACGCCAAGCCGCAGTTGACTCGCGAAGCGGACTGGGAAGACCGCTGGACCGACGCCGCGAGCGAGGACATCGGGCTGTGAGGGGCAACCGCACGCAGTTCGGTTGGTCCAACTCGATGACCACGAGACTCGCGTCGGGAGAAGACCGTGCCCAGACCTCGATACCAGGCCCGGCTGACTGGCGGTGGCCCGACGTGGGACAAGCGGCCACCGCGTCAACGGAACGCCCCTGCCGCAGGCCCCGTGCCGGAGGCAGACGCCCTGATGGCCCTCGATGAGGCGCTGGTCAGTCTTCAGGTGGCCCTCCAGACGGGAGACCTCGCTCGTGCTCGCGCTGCTCGCCGTGAGGCGTGAGGCTATGTCGAGTTGCTGCCGCTGGGGACGACGTGGAGGCAGCGCCGCGCACTGGGTCGTTACAAGGTCCGGCTGAGGGAAGCGGAGAGGGTGCGACGGCGAGGCGGGCCAACCGCCTAAGGGAACGTTATGCGCTCCTCGGGGCGCCGAGAGGCCGCCGGGCGCCCTGCCTGCCGCTCCAGGCAATCGACTCAACTGACTTCTCTTGGGAGGCATCCCCGCCTCCCTGTGAGCGAGGAGTCGCGATGACCATGTCCTTCCACATGACTGACGATCCGGAGCGCTTTGAGGTGCGCGACGAGACGGGGCGCATCGGCGCCCTGTACTACGCGCGACCCGATGAGGAGGACCCGGCCGAGGGCTGGGTGGTCGAACTGGGTGGTTTCGAGCTCGGCGGCTCGAAGCAGACCGACTACCACCCAAGCGTCGCCGAGGCCGTGGACGCGGCGAGGCTGCTGTACGACGAACTGCTGGACTACCGCCGGCGCATGGCACGGGTACAGGGCTGGGTCCGCGTCGTCTCGATACCGATGGGCGGCCAGCCGAGGTAGCCGCTGGGGGGCGCTGAGGGCCCGGGCCGACTGGTCCGGGCCTTCCGTCGTTGCTACGGAACCGCGCCCTCTCCCCACCCGCTCCCGCCTTGTGCCATCCTGCGGCCATGCCCACCACCGCCTCCGCGCCCGCGCCCCCGCTGGATGACGTCGTGGCCGCCGTGGCGGTGCTGCGGGACCCGGGCCTGCCCGGGGAGCCGTGGACCGTGGCGGAGATCGCGGCCGTCCTGCCGCTGCTCGCGGAGGGCCCCTCGCCGCTACCGGTGGAGGCGACGGGCGCGCGGTGGCTCAACGCCGCAGCGCGCGGGATGCTGCCCGAAGACGACTGAGCCCTCGTCCATTCCGGGCGGGGGCTCAGCCTGCGGGGCGCGGCTCCGCGTCAGTTCCCCTCCATCACGGCGATGTAGCAGTCCGGCTGCGAGCCTGGCCCCGGGATGTGGGGGGTCCAGCCGGTCACCGGCTGGAACTGGCGGAGGTAGTCCGTCGCCCATGCCTGCGCCTGGTCGTCGGCGTCTGGATCAAGGTCCGTGTTGACCTCGATGATTGTGCCGGGCTCGCCGTCGGTGGCTGGGTCGCGGATCACCCACGCTGCGTCCGTACTGCCGGCCATCTCGTAGGCGAGTGTCCACTCGTCGATCATGATGTTCCTCCTGGTGTATGCGTGTCTCGGCTTCGTTCGGGCTGGTCGTCAGGGTGTCTTCGTCCTCAGCCCGCTCGCATCATGCGCAGTGCGATCGGCCGGGAGACGGCCGGGTAGACGAGTTCGGCAAGGCGATTCGCTCCGTGGCCAGCGCCCCGCGCCGCCGACAGCGCGCCCTCCAGGGCGTCGTCCGCGAGCCGGTCGAGCAGGCTCGCGCGCAGCTTGTCATCCCGGGCGGCCTCCACGGCGACGATCTCGGGGCTGGGAACCTTCAGGTCGTCCGCCTCGATGACGGCGGCGCGGTTGTCCGCACTGGCGAACGGGGCGTCGTCGTCGGCGAACGCGACGAGGACGCGGAGGAGGGGGTTGCCGTCGTCGTCGGTGGCGGCGATCTCGTTGTCGTCGATGTAGTTGGCGAGCACCTCGCGCCCGTAGTCGGCGGCGGTGCCGTCGTACTCCTCGACCTGGTCACCGGTGCAGATGGTCTGCCAGGCCGGTTGAGCGGCGGCGTTGGTGGCCTGGATGGCGTGCAGGTACTGCATGGGGTTCCCTCCCGCGCTGTGGTCAACGTCTTGACCAAACTCTATCGGTCAATGCATTGACTAGTCAAGTCATTGACCAAAGCCTCACGCCGCGACGGTCCGCCGGGCCTGCGGCAGCGCGGCGGCCTCCTCCCGCCCGTACCGCGCGCCGCAGCCGGGGCACCGGTACGCCGGGCCGCTGAGCCGCCACAGGATGACCCCGCCGCAGGGGCACGCCAGCCGCACCGGGCGCTCCCCGCGCTCGCCAGTTGCTCGGCCGCGAACGTGCCGGTGGACGTCCGCGATGTCGCGCAGCGAGTCCCCTACGCCAGGGTGCTCGCCGCATGCCCAGTCGAGGCGGAACCTCAGCCAGTCGCACAGCACCCGCACGCGGGCCTGCTCACCGGGTGGCCAGTCCGGCACCTGGTGGTCGCCGGTCTCCGCCCAGTCCCGCACGCAGGAGACGAGCACGGCGATGACGCCGCCGCGGGTGCCGTCCGTCAGGTCCATCACGTCGAGGTCGGCCGGCGGCCTGCTGCCGAACGCCCCGCGGCTGCCCACGGTCGGGATCCCGCGGCCGGGGATCAGCACCTCGCCGAGTGCTGCGTACAGCCCCGGCAAGGCGGCGAGTTGCGTGGCGGCCTGCTGCTGGCAGCCGGTGCACGCCCAGCGGGTGGCCTCGGTGGCGTGCAGGGCGCGGGTGCAGACGACGCAGCAGGGCTCTGCGGTGGTGTCCATGTCGTGCTCCTGGTGCTGGTGCGGGTGGCGTCCGGCCGGCTGGTGCCGGGCGCCGGTGTCAGGCGCGGGGGTGCGTGTCGCTCATTTGGCCCTTCTAAGGGCGATAGAACGACTTCTGGCGGCTTTTCAGGTCAGGGTTAGAGTCATTGCCTTGGGTGGGGGGTCGAGTCGCTTAGAGGGCCACTGAGGGCTTTCGGCTCTCGCGGGCGCCCGATGGGTGGCCCGGCGGCTGGTCCGGGCCACGGTCACGGCGTGGGGGTGGTGGGGCCGTCGTCGAACGCTCCTGGCTGGGTGAGGTAGGTGCGTTGGAGGACCCAGCGGGCGCCGTGGACCCATTCGGGGTGCGCGCCATCGGCGGCGAGCTGGTCGACGAGCTGCGTGAGCTCGGTGTGGTCGGGCGGCCGTAGGCCCGTGTGTGGCTCGGGTTCGCTGTTCGGGGCTGTGGGAGGTGTGGGGGCCGCGTCCGTGGCGGGCGCGGGGTCCGGCAGGTCGACCACGCGCCCGTGTTCCTCGGACAGGTGCCGGGCGAGGGCGGCCTGTGCCCAGCGCTCGGTCTCGTGGTCGAGGCTGAGCACGCCGTCGCACCGGCCGTCGCCGTCACAGCGGGCGGCCCAGACCTGGGTGCCCTTGTGGGGGTGGCGGTATGGCCCGATCTCCGTGTAGTCGGGCCAGACGGGCTCGGCGCCTGCCTGAGTGCCGATCTCCGGCCCCGGGGCTGCGGGAGACGCCGGGGTGGTGTCCGTGGCGGGGCCGTGCGGCTCGGTGCCGAGGAGCGCGCGGGCGGCGCGGAGCGCGTGAGGGTCGGGGTCGCGCTCGTCGGCGACGGCGTCTTGTGCCTCGCACAGCAGCCATCCGCAGATGGCGATGGCCACCCTCGGGCCGAGAGTGGCGGCGAGTTCGCCAGGCGCACCTCCGAGGCCGTTGCGGATGCCGTGGGCGTACAGGTCCGGCGGGGCGAGGGCGGACTGCCAGTAGGGGTTGGTCTGCATGTCCGCCTCGACGGCGGTCGCGAGCTGCTCCAGTCGGTGGGCGGCGGCGCGCAGGGTGTCGGCGGGTCGGGGCGTGGACTCGGTCATCGGGTCGTCTCCTGGGAGGTTGGGGTGGTGCAGTCCGGGCACCAGGGGCGGCCGGATCCGTTGCTGGTCGGTTCGCCGCGCTGGACACACGCGGTCTCCACGGTGTTGCCGTCCGGCGCCCAGCGGGCGTTGTGCCGGTATGGGCCGCCCAGGAAGGCCACGGTCAGCGGGTAGTCGTCAGGCACGGTCGGTCTCCATGTCCGCTTGAGGGGTGGGCGGCTCGATGAGGCCGGCGGCGAGCGCCAGGGCGACGGCGTTCGCCGCGTTGCGGGCACCGAGACGGTGGTAGGCGGTCTGGAGGTGACCGTGAACGGTGGCGGTGGCGCGGTGCGTGCGGCGGCCGATCTCCTCGGCTGTGAGCCCGGCGGCGACGTGCCGCAGGATCTCGACCTGGGTGTCGGTGAGCAGGCTCGGTGGGGCGGTCATCGGTTGGGGTCCTTCCTGCGGAGGGTGCGGACGGGCACGACGTCGGTCGAGCCGTCCGTCCGGCGGATGGCGACGTTGCGGGGGCTGGTGCGGCCGGTGTGGACGTGCGGCAGCGCGGGGTGTTGCTCGCCGGCGCCGGGGCCGTACCGGACGGTCACGGTGACGGGCCGCCACTCGCGCGCCCGGCCGGTGTGCTCCCAGTAGGTGGGCGGCGGCGGGGGCGGTGGCGCCGGCCGCTCGGGCTCGGGGAACAGGTCGAGCTGCACCGCGGCCATCAGGCGTCGCCTCCCCCGGTGCGGGTCAGACACAGCGCCGCGGGTGGTCACGGTGTTCTCCTCCGGGTCGGTGTGATGTGCTGGGTGGGCGCCCGCCCCTGGGTCGAACAGGGGCGGGCGTGCTCGTGGGTGGTCACGGAGTCGGGCGTCGGACGCCGAGGGCGGCGGCCAGCTCGTCTCGGGCGGCAACGACGTCGCGGGGTGCGCCGCCGAGGCGGACAAGCTGGTCGAGCGCGGCGTGAGCGCGGTACGCCGCCTCACGCAGCCGGTCGGGGCCGGTGGTCGGGGTGTTCATGGTGTCCTCCGGGTCGGTGTGGTGGGGTGGTGGGGTGGTGGGGCGCCCGCGCTGCCACGAACAGCGCGGGCGTCCTGCGGGGTGGTCATCGGTGACCTGCCTCCCAGCAACTGGGGCAGATATGCCGGCCACCAGGACGGCGATGCCAGCCCTTGGCGAGGGGTGCCTGCTCGGCTTCGCGCACAGTGCTCGGGGAGGCCCCCGCCACGTAGAGGTCGGACATCGTGTTGTCGCAGCAGTCGTCGTAGCCCTCGGGCTGCGCGTCGCAGGAGAGCCACACAGACCGGTGAGCAGTCATCAGGTGAGTCCTCTCGTGTCGGTAGTAGTGCGTGCCCGAGGCGGGATTCGAACCCGCAGGTCAGCCGCCAGGGGGCAGGTGCAGGCGAGATCCTTGCCGCGCAGCAGGTGGAGGTCGGCGAGGCGTCACCCGGCGGTGCGGCGCCGCGGGTGCGGCACGCGATCGGCCGTATGCCGCGGCGCAGGCACGAGGGGCAGGAGTCGGTCACGGCGCCACCTCGGAGGGCTCGGTCTCCCACGTGCCGGCCATGTCGACGACGCGGGCGTAGTGCATCTGCGCGGCGCACGTGATCGTGGCCCGATGCCCGGCCCGGTGCTTGTCGACGATCACGTCCAGTTCGCCCGCCCGCGGGCTGTCCGGCTCACGCATGTCCTCGCGGTGCAGCAGGATCACGATGTCCGCGTCCTGCTCCAGCGAGCCCGACTCGCGCAGGTCACTGGACATCGGGCGCTTGTCGACGCGCATCTCGCTGCCCCGGTTGAGCTGGGACAGCACGATCACCGGGATGTTGAACTCCTTCGCGAGGAGCTTCAGCCCGCGAGACAGGTTCGAGACGGCGACCTGCCGGTTCTCGGCCTTCGGCGCCTGCATCAGCTGGAGGTAGTCCACGATCAGCAGCCGCAGACCCTCAGCGCGTTGCAGGGTCCGTACCTGGTGCCGCAGGTGGGCGAGCGTGACGTGCGGGGTGTCGTCGACCCGCAGCGGTGCCGTGGCGATCCGCTCCTGTGCCAGCGCGAGGCGGCGGACGTCGGCGGCAGTGCACAGGCCGTCCCGGATCAGGTGGGCGCCGACGCCGGCCTCGGCGGCGAGGATGTTGTGCCCGATCTCCTCCTGGCTCATCTCCAGCGACACCAGCAGCGTGGGCAGTCCGGCGGCGATCGCGGCGGCGCGGGCGTGGACCAGGCCCATCGTCGTCTTCCCGACGGATGGTCGGGCTCCGATGACGACCATGCGGCCGGGGGCCCAGCCGCCGGTGAGCGAGTCGAGGTCAGCCAGCCCGGTTGGCACGCGGCCCTCGCGGGTGCGGGGGGTGACGGCCTGCTCCAGCACGCCGGGGAGGATCTCGGCGAGCGCGGGCGGCTTGCCGCGGGCCTCCTCCCGCACCACGCCGTCCAGTTCGGACTGGACGGCTGCGAGGGTCACGGACGGGTCGAAGTCCGCGGCTCGGCCGGCCATCTGGGCTCGGATTCCGAGGTCGACGAGCCGCCGGGCGGCGGCCTTCTCGGCGACGATCTTCGCGTAGTAGTCGGCGGAGGCGGCCATCGCCGAGCCCTCATAGATCTGGCTGAGGGCGTCGATGCGGAGCGGCAGAACCGGCAGCCGGCCGGCGGCGCGCCACGCCTGGAGGCGCTGGTCGACCGCGAGCGGGCCGATCGGCCCGTCCGTGATCTCCTCGCGCAGCGCGGCGACGGCGTGCCACACCCAAGCCATCCGCTCGTCGTGAAAGTCACCCGGGTCGATGACTGCGGTCAGCGCGTCGATCAGCGTGGGGCGCTCCATGACCGAGCCGAGCACGATCCGCTCGGCCTCCGGGTCGCACGGGCGCTGAAGGAGGGCGTCGGCCTCGTCGAAGGGCCCGTCCCAGAGGTCTGCGGCAACCATGTCGGTCATCGGTCGCCGCCCTTCCGGCGGTCGCCGCCCTGCATCAGGTGCACGCCACCGCGGCACATCTCGGCGAGCCGGGACGCGACCCGCGGACCGACGACGGGCGAGAGGTCTTTCGGCAGCACGTCGCAGGTGATGAGCACCGGGCGGTGCTGCACGTACCGCTCGTCGAACAGCTCGTAGAGCTGCTCCTGTGTCCAGCCGGTCGGGGAGACCCGGGCGGCGGCGAGGTCGTCGATGACGAGCAGCGCGGCGTCCTGGCAGGCCGCGGCCACGCTGCGGGGGTCGTCGCCCTCGGGCCGCAGGGCGTCGAACAGGGCCGTGGAGCGCCAGGTCCGAATCACGGGCGTGCCGCGGAGGGGGCGGTCGTAGCAGGCGGCGAGCCAGGCGCGGGCGGCCCACCAAGCGGTGTGGGTCTTGCCGACGCCGATGGGTCCGGTGAGGAACAGGCTGCCGCGCTGACCGAGGCCGGCAGCCGCCCACTGGGCGACGGGCTCGGGCAGGGCGACGGGGTCGGCGTACAGCGGCGGGATGCGGGCGTCGAAGCGCGCCAGGGCTTGGTCGCGGCGGTCGGTGAGCCATTCCTGCTGGGGAGTGGGATCAGCCGAACTGGAGGGCATCGGGGATCTCCTCGGGGTCGAGTTCTCGGGGGGCGGTCTGCGGGCCGGGGGGTGGCGATACGCGGCGGCGCTGCGCGGTGGTGGCTTGGCGGCGCAAGGTGTCGTACTTCTCGCGGAGCTTCATCGGCGTGAGGATGTGCGCCTGCCAGAAGTCGTCGGCGTGGGCCCAGTCGATGGCGGCGACGGCCTGCTGGGGTGTGATGCCGTCGCGGTCGATGAGGAGCCGGGTGGTGGTGCGCCACGCCTTGGTGATGCGGGGGCGCTTGGAGCCGGTCTTCTCCAGGACGTCGGCGAGGTGCTCGCAGACCTGCTCGACGTCGTCGCGTGGGGGGTTGTCGGGGGGCTGCGAAGCAGTCCCTATATCTCTTTCTTTTACTTCTGTCTCTGTCTCTGTCTCTGGTTCGGTTTTGCTTCCGTTTTGCTTCACCAAATCCGAAGCAAGTGCTTCGCGGTTTGCTTCGGCTGCGGAGGCTGCTCGGCGCGACTCTCCGGAGCGCCTTCCACCCTTCTGACCTGCGGCTCTGCGCTTCTCGGTGATGTCTCGGACCTCGGAAGCGGAACGCTGATGGGTCAGGTAGTCGTGGATGACGTACTCGTCGGGGCCCGCTTGGGGGCATCGCGGGCAGTCGTGGACGCCCTCGTGCCACAAGCCAACGCGAAGCAGTGCCGAAGCACTTGCTTCGGGTTTGCTTTGGTCCGTCAGGCGAGGGACGAGGCGCTTCGGGATCACGCCGTCGGTGAGCTGACGGGAGGCATAGGCCAGGCCGCAGATGTACATCCAGCCGGCCTCGCCGCCCGCTTCGATGATCTTCGGGTGGTCGGGCAGCCCGTCGTGCACCTTGACGTAGGTCCGCTTGTCCTTCTCGCCCATGACGGTCTTCTCTCGGTCGGGGTGGTCGGGGGGTCAGCCGGTGGGCTGCGGCTGCGCGGCTGACTGCCGCTTGGCGAGGCGGGCGCGCTGACGGGGTCCGAGGCCGCCGCGGATGCCGTGCCGGTCCTTGGCGCCGCGTCCGTCCTCGTCGGCCAGGGCGGCGTCGAGGCACTGGCGGCGGACGGGACAGCGCTCGTTGCAGATGCGCTTCGCCCCTGCGCCGCCGTCGCCACCGCGGCGCGGGAACCAGGCGTCGGGGTCGGCGGTTGCGCAGGCGGCGGCTGTCTCCCAGCCGTGGGCGGGCATCACAGCACCGCCTCAACGCGCCGGCCGACCCATTGGGCGACGTTGACCGGGACGGCGTTGCCGGCCTGCATGGTCTGCTCGCCCTTGGATCCGTGGACGACGTAGTCAGCGGGGAAGCGCTGCGCGAGGAGCTGCTCGCGGGGCTGGACCATGCGGTAGCGGCAGTCCTCGACGGCCGGCACCGGGTGCGGCACCAGGCCGGCGGAGTCCACGGTGCTGAGCGTGTGCAGCGGCTCGGCCGTGGTGCGGGTCGACGCGTTGCGGTAGGGGATCACCAGACCGGGCGGCGTGCACAGCGCCTCGTAGCCCTTCGGGTTCGCCATGCGGGTCCGCATCGGCTCGGCCGTGCTGGTCGGCGAGTTGTTCCACTGGCCGCCGGCCGGGACGAGTACGCCCGCGCGGCGCTCGCCGAGCATCGCCAGACCGGCCCGGATCCGCTTGATGGTGTTCGCTGCGAGGGGGCGCAGGCCGTGCGCGGCCCGGTCGCCGATCCTGACGCCGAGGTTCGACCAGTCGATGACGCTTGCGGCCGGGCGGACGTAGGGCTCGACGATGGCGTGACGACACCGGGCGTTGGGGCAGCGGTAGTCGTACTGCTGTCGGTACTTCCCGACGCGGCGGCCGTTGCGCCACGACTGGACCGCCCGCACGTCCTCGCCGCACGGCTCGCAGTGGGCCAGCGGCCGGGGCTTCATGTCCGGCACCGGGATGCCCTCGCGGGTGAACACGACGTAGATCCGGTCCCGCCACTGCGGGGCGGCGTCGTCGTCCGAGCCACCGACGTGTGCAGCGGAGACGGACACGATCTGTGATCGGTAGCCGAGGAGCTCCATGCCCTGCCGCCACCAGCCGAACAGCTCCCAGTCGGTGACGAACTCCAGCACGTTTTCGACGAGGACGGCTTTGTAGCGGTGGACCTCGGTGGCCCGGATGACGTCGTAGGCGGTCGCCCTGGTGCGTTCCCACGCGGCGTCGGGGACGTGGCCGTCCTCTTCGAGGTCGAGAGCGAGTTGGCCCCGTGTACGGCGCCGGCCGCCGGCGGGGCTGATCTCGGTGCAGATCGGGGAGGCCCACAGGACGTCCGTCTTGGGCAGGCGCCGCATGTCGTAGTTGTTGATGTCGGCGCACAGGTGGTCGGCGTCGCGGTGGTTCGCGGCGTGGGTCTCGATGGCCGTCTTCCAGTGGTTCGCGGCGAGCTTCAGCTCGTACCCGGCGGCCACGAGGCCGGTGGAGGAGCCGCCCGCGCCGCAGAAGATGTCGGTGAAGGTGAGGCTCACGCCGCCCTCCGCATGTCTCGGATGAGGTCGTGGACGTAGCCGGGGGCCATGCCGAGCCGGCCGGCGATCTCGTGCTCGGCGGTACCGAAGGACGCGAGGTGTCGGATCTCGGCGCGGCGCACGGCGGCGATCTCGTCGCGGCTGAGCTCCGTGTCGCCGCTGTCGGCCTCGGGTTGCGCGTCGGGGTTGTCGATGTCGTCGTCCCAGGCGAGCGGACCGTGCCAGCCCTCGGCGGCGGCGCGTGTCCGGGCCCTGGTGCAGGTTCCGGGGTGGCGGACGAGGCGCCGGTAGGCGTCGGTGATGCTGTCGGCTACGCCCTTGGTGACGGTGTCGAGGCGCCCGTTGAGGAGGTCGCGCACGACGGTCACTCCGACTCCGGAGCGTGCGGCGATGGATTTGGCGGAGTACCCGATGGCTGTCAGGGCGCGGATGCGGCGGATGCTGCCGGTCGCGTCCACCGGGTTGCGGGTTGCTGGTGGCTTGGCGTCGCCGGGCTTGAGCGCGAGGAGACGTTCGGCGGTGGCGCGGCGCACGGTGCGAACGTTGCCGTTCAGGATGTTGTGGAGGGTGCTGAACGAGCAGCCGGTGGCCGCCTGGAGCTGGATCCATCCGGCGCCGGCTGCTTTCACGGCGCGTAGGTGTTGGGTGATGGGTTCGGCGGGCAGGGTGAGGGGCTGGCCGTGGAGGATGCCCAGGGTGCGCTGGTTGGCGTAGCGGCGTTCCGCTCGACGGCATCGGGGGCAGGGGCAGCCGGGTACTCCCTGTGCTGGGCGCCCCTTTGCGCGGGCGGTGGTGCCGTGTGGGGGCAGAGGGCTGCTGGTGCCTCGGGTAGGGCGCCGTGGCCTCGTTGCGGTGGTCACGCGGCCACCTCCTCGGCGCCCGCTCCGATCCACTGGCGGCAGAGGGAGCGGTGGACGGTGGCGCGCTTGCTCGGGACGGCCCCGGCGTCGCGGATGATCCCGTCGCGGGCCGCCTTGCCGAAGCGGGGCCCCCACTGGTGGTGGTCCGGTGGCTCGTCGACGAGGCCCTCGCGGACGAGGTCGGCGGCCTGGAACGGCTGGCCACGGCGCGCCATGAGCTGTATCGCGGCGTCGCAGGCGGCGGCCCACGAGACGTCCGTCGCGGCCTCGGCGCGGGCCATGCCGGCCTCCTTCGCACGCTCCCCGGCGGCCGGCTCGACCGCGCCGTGGACGGGCTCGGGGAACTGGAGCTGGACGGCGGTCACCGGACCGTCACCGCCCCGGGGAACTCGCGAACCCGCAGGGCCTCGGGGAAGGAGTCGATGTCGTGGTGCTGCTTGCCGCCGGCGCGGATGCCGAGCTGCTTCACGAACACCGGCACGTCGGCGACCTGGCACTGGTGGACGAGGGACTCGGCCCACTTGATGTCCATCGGCCTCGCGCCGTGGCCGGACTCGCCGCCGACGATGACCCAGTCGATGCCGTGGAACTTCCGGCAGCAGTCGCCTGTGTGCACGAACGACGCCGTCAGCCCATGGCCACGCTCGCTCCCCCGCGTCGACACGGCGCGCTTCAGGTCCACGGGCCCCAGCAGCGGCTCACAGCTGAGGAACCGCACCGCCGCCGGGGTGTCGAGCAGTGCGGGGACGCGGAGGTCGGCGCGCTTCTGGTCCTCCACGCTCGTCCCGATCCACACGTTCGGAAGGGGCCAGCCGGAGCGGTGGTAGATGCCGTGCTCCAGGCCGGGCACGTAGGTGGGGCTGTGCGACGTGGCGGCCCACTCCATTTCGGAGCGGAAGTGCTCACCGTTCGGGTGCCCGGTTCCGCAGGTGCACCGGTCGGTGAGGATGCGGGCCGCGCGCTCGGGGCGCTTGGTGAGGATCTGGTAGGTGTGCTGCGGGGTGGCGGCCATGACGGCGAACACCTGCGCCAGGAAGGCCCGGGGGACGCGGGCGTGGAACAGGTCCGACATGGAGTTCACGAAGACCTTGCGGGGCTTCTTCCAGCGGAGAGGTTCGGTGAGGGCGTCGCGGTGGGTGGCCAGCCCGAAGCCGGGCCCGGACGTGACGGGGTTGCCGTCGGTCTGGTACTTGGTCTGGCCCATGGCCTTGAGGCGGCGGGCCATGGTGAGGGCGTAGCAGTTGTCGCAGCCGGGGCTGATGCGGTCGCAGCCCGTGGTTGGGTTCCAGGTCTCGTTGGTCCACTCGATGGTGGTGCTCATGGGTGTGGTCTCCTTGGGGTGTGGGCCGCCCCCGGTTCGAGCGGGGGCGGCCGTTCAGCGGTCGGTCGGTGGCTGGTTGCGGCGGAGGCGGGCGCCGACGGCCACGGCGATGGCGAGGTAGGCGACGGTCCCAACGGCGGCCCACGCGGCGGGCAGCAGCACGTCAGCCGGCATCGGAGGCGCCCTCCTCGGCGGTGGCGCGGGCGGCCTTCCGGGCGGCGGCAACCTCCGGGAAGTCGCGGTCGAAGGAGCAGGGCCCGCACCGCTGGACGCCGCAGTCGACGCCGTGGGCGTGCTCCGACTTCTGGGACCAGGCGTAGCCCCAGTGCAGGACCACGGCGTGGATCACGGGCGTGTAGGGGTGGCCGTCGTAGTCGGCGGCGGCCCCCGCGTTGTACTCGGCGGCGAACTGGAGCGCGGCGAGCAGGTCGAACGGCTGGCCGTCCTCGTCCAGCTCGTGGATGTCGTCCATGCCGGTGATCCACACGGACCACTCGATGTCGGGGTAGCCGGGGCGCGTCCGCTCGTCGGCGGGGCCGAAGAGGCGGGGGCGCAGCCGGGTCGTGGTCTGGTCGGTCATGTCAGGTCTCCTGTGGGTGTGTGCGGTGTGGTGGGTGGTGGCCCCGCCGGGCCGGGGGTGGTCACCGGCCTCGGCGGGGCAGTGCGGGTGTGGGGGTCAGGGGGCAGGCCGCTCGCCGCGCCGCACGTCCTGCGGGATGTGGCCGAAGTGCCAGTACTCGCCGCAGCGGTAGGCGCGCAGCACGTGCCCGGGGTAGAGGGAGCGGCCGACGCGCCGCGCGTCCTGACGGGTCCTGTACTGGTGCTTGTGACAGATGGGGCAGGTCCCGACGTACAAGCCCTTCGGCGCTCTGCTGGTGGCCACGATCAGACCTCCGCCAGCCCGCGGCGCCTGGCCGTGCCGTCGAGCTCGGGCAGCCGCCGCCGGCCGCGAAGGCGGACACGTGGCGCCCTCACTGGCTGGAAGCACGGGGCGGGGCAGCGGGCGCACAGCGCGGCGGCCTCCCAGCACGCCGCCTCCCGCACGTCGGACGGCGTGCTGCTGTCGGGGTGCAGCACCACGTCGTAGAGGGCGCCACGGCCCCGGCACGGCGTCAGGGGCGTGATCGTGCTCACCGCTGACCACCCGCCTTCAGCGCGGTGCCGCGGGCCCGGATGTAGTCGCCGAGGCTGGTGGGCCGCTCGCCGTCGAGATGCGGCATGTCGAGCAAGCCGCGCTGCTCGACCTCCCGGTGCAGGGCGACCGCGTCCTCGTAGCTGTCGAGCCGCTCGGCACGGTCGACGTACTCGGCCGGGTCGACCGCCGGCTCGTCGCCGCTCGGGCTGCCGTCGTTCAGCCACTGCAGCAGCGGCTTGGCGATGTCGGCGCCACCGTTCGGCTCCTTGATGACAGCGCGGTGGAGCGCCGGACAGCGCGACTTGATCACCGTCAGGGTGTTGTCGATGTCCATGGAGCAGACGAGGCCGAACTCGTACTCGACGCCGCGCCGCTGCTCGGCGCGCATGCCCATCTGCTTGGGCTCCTTCTTGCCCTTCTCGTTCTCCTGCAGCACCCACTCGGTGTGGGAGCGCATGGTGACGACGATGTGCCCGGGGTAGGCGAGGAGGGCGTCGATCATGTCGTTCTGCATGGGGGTGACGTCCTTCCACCCCGCGAACGTGTTGCCGCCGTACCGGCCCTTGTGCTTGTCGACCTGTTCGAGAGCGCCGTCGGTGCCCTTCCAGAAGTGGGACAGGGAGTCGACGAACACGACGCCGTACCCGGCGCGCTCGGCGGCGGCGAGCGCCTTCGGAAGGTCCCGCGGGTCGTACCGATGCATCTGCAGCACGTCGAACGCGATGCCGTTGATGCCGACGTACAGGGAGGCGGCGCCGCGCTCGGTGTCGATGACGGCGAACCGCCGCCCTTCGGCGAGACCGTTGGCGATGGACAGGCCAGTCCACGTCTTGCCGGACCCGGACACGCCCTGGACGGCGACGCGGGCCTTGGAGCCCTCCTTGGTCGCCGGACGGAACACGAACTCACCGTCGTCGGCAGTGTTCGCCGGCCTGGCGGCGCGCTTGGGGGATGGCAGGGTCACAGGTACTCCTTGGCGTCACGGTCCGCCGCCCACGGCGGCAGGGAGATGAAGTGGGTGTCGTGGCCGTAGTCCGGCCAGATGCCGGTGCTCTGGCACTCGGCGAAGATCAGGCGCGCACGGGCGTTGCGGGCCTCGCCCAGCTCGACGGCGTCCATCGGGAGCTGCACGACCGTGACCAGGTACGGCGGCTCCTTCTCCTGGAACACGAAGGTGAACTCCGCCTCGCGGCCGAGCACGGCGCGGACGCCATCCCGGTAGAACGGGTCCTGCTGGTGGTAGGCGTAGCGCCAGATCGCCGCTTCGAGGTCGGCCGGGTTGGCGCTGGCCGTGGTCTTGTAGTCCACGATCCGCAGCCGGTCGGCGTCCGGGTCGGAGAGCCAGTCGACGCGGCAGCGGCACCAGATCCCGGTGTCGGGGTCCTGCCAGATGAACGTCTGCTCGGCCTCGCCGCCCGGGGCGAACAGCTCGCTCGCGCGGGGGTGCCGTCGGAGGACGTCGGCCATGGCCAGCGCGCGGTCGTACTCGTCGGCCAGGAGCGGCACGGCACCGTCCGCGCGGGCGTCGTCCCGCTTCTTCCGCGCCGTCTTGGTGCGGTAGTTCTCGGCGTCGATCCGGACCAGGTCGGGACCGACGCCGAGAACCGCGAGGTGCGCGGCGGTGCCCATCTCCATCGCCCGCGTCGCGGCGCGGCCGTGGTCTTGCTCCCACCGGTACTTCGCCGGGCACGTGGCCAGCAGGAGCCGGGCGCCGGTGGAGGACAGGGAGCCGCCCGGCACGGGGTCGGCGTGGTACTCCTCGGCAGTGATGTCGTACTGGCCGGGCTCGATGACGGCGTCGTCGAGGGTCGCGTCAGGCATCGCGACCGCCCCCGCCCGCCGGCCGGATGGCCCAGCCGCTCTCGGTCGTCTCGCCAGCAACGCGCAGCCACAGCTCCTCGCCGTTGGCGACCGGCCACCAAGCGAGGGCGTCGATCAGCTCTCCGTCACGCTGCTCGACCTCGTCTCGGACGAAGGCACGGATCGCCTCCCGCGACGGCCGCGATGCCACGACGCTGCCGTCTCGCACGGCCTCCCAGGCGGGGTCACGCATCGCCGTCACCGCCGTTGGGGTGCCAGCCGCAGACGGGGCAGGGCAGGAGGTCGAGGTCGAGGCAGACCACGCAGTCGGCGCCGTCGGTCTCGGGCTCATCGGCGATGTCCGTGCCGCACAGTGCGCGGCCCCGGTCGCAGCAGTACAGGTGATCGATGCTGTCGCCCCCTGCGCTGGGGGTCGTGGCCTTGGCGGGAACCACCACCAGCGCCCTCACGCCGCCACCCCCATCCCGCACCACTCGGGGTGCGCGGCGGCGTAGGTCGAGAAGTACGCCTCCATGCCGTCGGCGTCGATCGCGTGCCGCTGGACCGCGAGGCGCCGGATGTCCTCAGCGCGGCGCACCGAGTAGGTGCGATCCACGTTCCGGACGACGGTGTCGCCGAAGTAGGCGACGACGTGGTTCGGCTTCGCACCGATGCGCAGCCCGACCGTGGTGAGTACGCCGTCCACGTAGCGCGTGTACGCCTTCGCGTAGACGCTGTCGCGGTCGATCGCCCCGTCGATCCCGGCGTAGCTTCGCGTGGTCAGCTCCCAGCCGTCGGGCGTCGCGTCGATGTGCGTGAGGTAGACGCCGCCGGTGTAGCCCTCGACGAGCACCACGGGCCGACCGTGGCCGAGGGACCACGCCGCGCTGCGGGTGAACGTGTACAGCGGCTCGGCGGCCCGGGTCAGCGGGTAGGCGAGAACCGGCACGCCGATCGGGTATGCGGCGTTCCACTCGTCGGCTGCGGCGGAGATGTACGGGTCGGTCACGGGACGGCTCATCGCGCACCGCCGTCCTGGCACGGCTTCCTGCCGCCCCGGCACCGGCACAGACCCTCGCGGGCGATGACCACGGCCTCGCCCCACGAGAGGGTGTCCTGCCGCTCGCCGAACTTGGTGAAGTCGTCGGCGATCTGGTTGCGGATGGACTGCTCGGAGACCGGCTCTGGCAGGTCGGCCGCACCGGGCTTGCCCAGCAGCGCGGGCGCGATGTCCTCGACGAACACGAACTTCTTGCCGTCCTCGTTCGTCCACGTGCGGGTCATGCAGGCGGCGTGGAGCCGCTGCTCCAGTTCGCCGACGCGGGACCGGGTCTCAGCCAACTCGGCCGTCAGGTGCCGGACGACAGCCCGGGGGCTGTGCGTGGGGCACGAGGTCAGCGTGGTGCCGCAGTCGATGCACGCCTCGCTGACGTGGTCGCGGTTCTCCGCGTCCAGCGCGCGGCCCCGCCACGCGTCCCGCTCGGCCCGCAGCTGATCGACTGCGGCGAGCGCGTCGGCGAGGTGCTGCGGCGCGTCCCGCAGCCAGCGAGCGACCGGATTGTCGACGTCGACGATGCTGTCCGGGTCGTAGGACGTGCGGCCGACGGCCATCTCGGCGCCGGGCCGCATCACGGCGTACTTCGCGCCGTCGCGCTGGTCCCGGAACATCAGGTCGCCGTAGACCGGGCTGTCGTCCGTCGGGTCGAGCAACTCCTCGCCGGTGGCGTCGGTGGGCTTCGCGGCGCCGAGGAGGTACTGCTGGCCGGAGTGGTCGGTGACGAGCGCCGGGCCGCCGTAGTTGCGGGTGCCGGTCCAGCGCCACGGCGGCGGGGGGATGGAGGCGAGAGCCGCGCGGGCCGCTCCGATCGGCCCGGTCTCGCCCTGCTGCTCCGGGCCGGTGGTTTGGGATGATGGGGACACGTGGCCCCTCCTCTTCGATCGTGGTGGTGGGTGCTGCGGAGGCCCTGCGCCGGTGTGTCAGAGCCCGGTGCGGGGCCGCATGCCGCTCAGGCGGCGGAGGGGGTGCAGGGCTTCACGGTCGAGCCGGCGAAGCCGTTGGCCTCGGCTTCGAGCCAGGCGCGGACCTTCTCCAGGTCAAACCGGCGCCGGGCGAGGTGAGCGGTGCCGAACCGCTCGACGGGGAAGGGGTGAGCGCTCCCGGGCGGGTTGCGCCTGATCCGCACGTCGATGAACCACTTGCTGACCCGCAGCTCCTCCTGGAGCTCCTTCTGCGTCAGCTTCCTGACCGTCTTGGTGGCGGTGTCCGCCATCGAAAATCTCCTTCTCGTGTAGATGTAGAATCCACAAGCGCACTACTACGCTGTGTCGGTGAAGATGGGTCGTGCATCGACATCGATGCCGGCGGCCTTCAGTGCCTTGGTCATCAGGTCGGCGGCTCGCTTGCTGGTCTTCTCTCGTGCGCTCCGGCCAGTGCTGGCGTAGAACCCGATGTACGAAGCCGAGAGGCCCCGCCCATCTGGGTCTATCTCCTTGGTCAAGGCGGCGAGCTTGGGGATGGATAGGCCAGCCTTGGCTATGCCGGCCCGAAGGGGCTCCCCCCCATCCACTCTCTGCATGTGGTTCCCCTGTCGTGCTGGTGCGTGGCGTGGGGGTCCGCGCTTGCGTTGACTCTCGTTCTACACGAGAACGGGATGGCGGCGCAAGGCTGGCGCTGGATGTTTTTGGATGGTGCAGTTGTTGCGAGCCGTAGAGCGGTATGAGACAGAGAGTGCCGGTTCTCGCCACACTTCGAGACGGCGCTTGCCAAGGGGGAGCGGCTTCTACATCCTTCTACATGTGAACGAGAGCCGAGAGCGCCGCGAGGATATCGCCGCACTGCTGATGCGCGTGATGAGCGAGCATGGGCTGTCGCAGAAGGACATCGCTGACCAGTCTGGTGTCCCCTTCCAGACCATCAGCGCTTGGATCGGCCGGAAGCGCAAGCCCTCGCTCGGCGTGCGCGGCAAGGAGCAGTTGCGTGCCCTTGCTGGCGCGCTGCCTGGCGTGAGCGTCGCTGAGGCGTTCGAGGCCGCCGGCGCCACGGTGCCGGCCGAGCTCGACGCCGCCGCCGAGGAGCGCATCCTCCTCGCCTACCGGAGCCTCAGTCCGGCGCGGCGGAGGGTGGCGCACCAGGTGCTGGAGACGCTCGCAGCGGAAGAGTGACCAGGGTTTGGTAAAATCTCCCGCTCTCGTACAACCTTTCGAATGTTACGGCTCTGTAACATGCGGTCCGTGACCATGTGGTCGCGCCTGTCAGTGTCGACGGGTAGTCTCTCCACATTCCGCTGTCCTCCACCCAGCGGCCTGTAAATCGGCATATCTGGGGGCAGTTGTGTGCATACTCGTGCGACTCGCTGACGACGCCGTGACCCCCGCCTGGACTCGACGTGATGTGGCGATCGACCTCCCCACCGGCTACACCTATGGGCAGGCTGCCGTGATGGTGCGCACCGTACTCACCCTGCTCGGCACTCCTCAGCCCCCCGAGCCCTTGCGGGCCACCTGCTTCTGTGGAGACCCAGTGAAAATCCCTGGCCTCCTCCCCTCCGCCGGGGCCTGCCTCACCTCCTCTCAGGTCCGGGTAGGCGTGCTGGAGGGCAGTCGTGGCACGTAAGGCCGTCAACAACCCGCGACAGATCCGGGCGAAGTCGTGCGGCTGCAAGCTGTGCACCGAGAAGTTCCGGCCCGGCGAGAAGCCGACGCGCCGCGACTGCACCGGCCCGTGGCAGGCCCGATGGCGGGACCCCGGCGGCCGGCAGTGCTCGAAGAACTTCCCCACCAAGGGCGCCGCGGAGGGACACCTCGACGAGGTGAAGAGCGCGATGAGGCGCGGCACCTACCTGGATCCGACGCGGACACAGATCACGCTGGAACAGTGGCACGCCATGTGGTGGCCCAACCAGCGCGGCGCCCGCTCCACGCTTAACCGCGACGAGCGGATGTGGCGCCTCCACGTAAAGCCGGCGTTCGGATCCTGGCCACTGACCAACATCACCTACCTCGACGTGGACGGCTGGGTGAAGCGGCTCCTCGGTCCGCTGGGCGCCTCCTCCATCCCGGCCGCGTTCCAGATCCTCGATCGCCTGATGACCACCGCCGTCCTCGATCGCCGCGTCCTCACCAACCCGTGCGACGGGATCAAGCTGCCGAAGCGCCGCAAGAAGCACCCCGAGGACCGCCGACCACCGACCTACGCCCAGCTCGACGCCATCCGCGAGCACCTGCCGCGACACCACCACCCCATGACGATCGTCGCCCAGGAGACCGGCCTGCGCTTCGGCGAGCTGACCGGGCTACGCCGGTGCTGGGTGGACCTGAAGGGCGCCCGTGTCCACGTGCGGGAGGTCTTGGAGGACTCCAAGGGGCACCTCGCCCGGAAGGTCTACCCCAAGTCGGACGCGGGCCTGCGCACGGTGCCGCTGACGCCGCTCGCTGTCGAGACGCTGACAGTGCACCTGGGGGAGCACCCGGCCGACCCGGCTCGAAGCGCCCCGGGCGACGGGCTGCGGGAGGGCGAGCTGGTGTTTCGCGGCCAGCGGGGGCGCCCGATCCGCCAGGCGAACTTCAGGACGACGTGGGTGACGTGCTGCGAGCGGGCCGGTGTGCAGCGCAAGACGGTGAACCCGACGACGGGCCGCACAGAGTGGTGGCCGCAGTTCCACTCCATCCGACATGCCTTCGCGAGCCGGCTGCACGAGCTCGGCGTGCCGGAGGTGGTCGTGCAGGAGATCCTTGGTCACGAGCGGGGAGGTGACATCACCTGGCTGTACACCCACGCTGCGTCCGACGTCGCGGGCCAGGTACTGGCGGCCCTGACGGGCTCCCGTCCGCCGCTGAAGGTGGTGGAGTCCACAGGGAGTCCACAACCCTCCCATCCACAGCCATCCACCACCATCCTTAGCCTTCCGAGAAAGACCTGGTGAGAGCGGGTAGCGCCCCGCTCACCTGCACCGTTCTGGCGCCGGTGTTGTCGCTACGAGCGACCACTTGCCGCGAGGCGAGCTGGCGGGTCGGTGCCTCCAATCGTTTCTT
>NZ_JBQQBZ010000040.1:0-61672 GCF_052245655.1 Streptomyces sp. 4N509B | reverse complement strand
GACGCGGTCGGCCAGGGGCGCCGGGCCCGGGCGGGACGGGTGGGGCTGTGGCAGCGCCCCTACCGGGTGGCGGAGACGGTGGTGCCGGGCCCGCCCCGGCACGTCGGGGACCCGGAGCCGCCCGGACAGCTGGGGACGACGGCGGCGCGGACGGCGGCGCTGGACGAGGCGGCCGTGTTCTTCGCCGCCTCGATCGAGCGGCACGGCGGCCGGCACGCGCGCGGCAGCCTGGCCGCGTACCTCGCCGACGAGGTCGCGCCGCTGCTGACGGTGCGCCACGCCCCTCGGCACCAGCGCGAGCTGCTCGTGGCCGCCTCGCGGCTGGCGTTCCTGCTGGCACGGATGTACGAGGACGGCCAGCGGCACGGCGCCGCCCAGCGGTACTACGGCTTCGCGCACCGGCTGGCCGGCGAGTCCGGTGACCTGGCCACCTGGAGCGTGGTGCTGCGCGCGATGAGCGCGCAGGCGCAGCGGCTCGGCCACCTGCCGGCCGCCCTCCAGCTGGCGCGGGCCGCGGCCGGGAGCGCCGACGAGGTGCCGCCGGCGCAGCGGTCGTACGTGCAGGCGCAGCTGGCGGCGGTGCTGGCCGCCACCGGCGACCGGCGCGGCGCGCTCTCGGCGCTGGCGCGGGCGGAGCGAGCGGCGGAGCGGGCCACGGCCCCCCGCGGCCCGGCGCCGTTCGACCGCTATCCCCCGGCGGCGCTGCTCTTCCAGACCTCGGGCGTGCTGCTGGACCTCGGCGACCCGTCGGGCGCGCTCGCCGCGCTGGGGCAGGCCGCCGGGGAGCGGGCCCCCTCCGACCTGCGCGGCCAGGCCCTCACCCAGGCCAGGCGCGGCGAACTGCTGCTGCGCACCGGCCGCCCGGAGGAGGCGTGCGGCGCCTGGGACGCGTTCCTGACGGCCCGTGACCACCTGCGGTCGGGTGAGGCGGACCGCGCGGTGCGGCAGATGCGTCAGGCGCTGCGCCCCCACCGCAACCGCCCGTGGGCGGCCCGGCTCCTGGCGCGGTCGGAGCCCCGCTGAGGGATGTTTCGCGTGGGCGTGCTGCTCCGAGCGCTTCCACACCGCCCGCACCATCCACACCGTCCGCACCGTCCGGCGCGGCGACGCGGGCCCTCACGGACACGGAGTGATTGACGTACCCCAGCCCTATTCCTACGGTCATACACAGGAATCGTTCGGCAGGAGGGCGTGCGATGGAGCACACCGGCCAGCAGGTGGACCCGGAGCGCTACGCCCCGGGCTTCGACAACCAGCACAGCAGCGAGGCCGTGCCCGGCGCGCTGCCACTCGGGCGCAACTCGCCGCAGCGCGCACCGCTCGGGCTGTACGCGGAACAGCTGAGCGGCACCGCCTTCACCGCGCCCCGGGCGAGAAACCGCCGCACCTGGCTGTACCGCATCAGGCCGTCGGCGGCACACCCGCCGTTCCACCCGATCGACCGCGGCACCCTGCGGGGCGCGCCGTTCACCGAGACCACGCCCGACCCCAACCGCCGCCGCTGGGACCCGATCCCGCAGCCCGCGCCCGGCACCGACTTCGTCGACGGCCTGTGGACCCTGGGGGGCAACGGCGACACGCGGCAGCGCACGGGCATGGCCGTCCACCTCTACCACGCGAACAGCCCCATGACGGACCGGGTGTTCGCAGACGCCGACGGGGAGCTGCTGGTCGTCCCCCAGGCGGGCACCCTGCTGCTGCGCACCGAGCTCGGCCCGCTGCGAGCCCGGCCCGGCCACGTGGCGCTCATCCCGCGCGGCGTGCGCTTCGCCGTGGAGCTGCCCGACGGGGCCTCCCGCGGGTACGTCTGCGAGAACCACGGGGAGCCGTTCACGCTGCCCGAGCTCGGGCCGATCGGCGCCAACGGCCTGGCCAACCCCCGTGACTTCCTGGCGCCGACCGCCGCGTACGACCCCGAGCCCGACCGCGCCGTGCAGCTGGTCACCAAGTTCTGCGGCACGCTGTGGGCGGCCGAGCTGGACCACTCACCGCTGGACGTGGTCGCCTGGCACGGCAACCACGTGCCGTACCTCTACGACCTGCGCCGGTTCAACGTCATCGGCTCGATCAGCTACGACCACCCGGACCCGTCGATCTTCACCGTGCTGGCCGCCCCCGCGGCCGACTTCGTCGTCTTCGCGCCGCGCTGGCTGGTGGGCGAGGACACGTTCAGGCCGCCGTACTTCCACCGGAACGTGATGAGCGAGTACATGGGGCTCATCGAGGGCGCCTACGACGCGAAGGCGGAGGGCTTCGTGCCCGGCGGCGGCTCCCTGCACAACATGATGTCCGCCCACGGTCCCGACGCGGAGACCTTCCGCCGGGCCAGCGACGCCACGCTCACGCCGCAGCGCGTGGACGACGGTCTGGCCTTCATGTTCGAGTCGCCGTGGCCGATGGTGCTGACCTCCCAGGCGCTGGCGACGCCGAGCCTGCAGCGCGGCTACGACGGCGTCTGGCGGGGGCTTGACCGCACGTTCTCCACGTGAGATCAACGAGGCGCCGAGCCCCGCCGCGCCGCCGGGCACGGCGCGCCCCGCCACACCGCACCGCACCGCACCGCACCGACGTACCGCACCTCGCCGACGCCCTCTCCGATCCGAAGGTGACCGTGCCCGTGGGCCCCGTGACCGTCTTCGCTCCCGACCCCCTCGAACCCAACCGCAAGCTCCCCCTCTGGTACCAGGTCTCCCAGTCGCTGCGGGCCTCCATACTCGGCCGCGCCCCGCAGGCGTCGCTGCGGCTGCCCACCGAGGAGCAGCTGGCCGCGCACTACGGCGTGAGCGTGCTCACCATGCGTCAGGCGCTGAAGGAGCTGGAGGTCGAGGGGCTGATCACGCGTCACCGACGACGCGGCACCTTCATCGCGCCGGACGCCGCGTCGGCCACCCCGATGCGGCTGCTGGGCTCGGTCGACGCCGTGGTGGCCCAGCAGTCGGGCGAGACCACCACCGTGCTCGACCACGGTCCCGCGCGGGTTCCGGTGCCCGCGGAGCTCACGGAGCACTTCCCCGGCGTGACGGAGCTGGTGCGGTACCGGCGACTGCGGCGCGACCGCGCCAGCGGCGAGCCGGTCAACTGGGCGGAGAACCTGCTCCTCCCCCAGGTGGCGGAGGCCATCACGCCGGCCGCCCTCGAACGGTGGCCGATGACGCGGGTGCTACGGGACGTCGCCGGGGTGAGGGTGGGGCGGATCGACAACACCGTGCAGGCCCGGCTGGCCGACCCGCGGACGGCGGGGCTGCTGCGGGTGCCCTTACTCAGCCCGATCCTGCACGTCACGGGCGTGGAGTACGACCAGGGAGGGCGGGTGGTGGACGTCGCGCGCATCCACTACAGGGGCGACCGCTTCTCCTTCGCCGTGACCGTGGAGACGCCGGTGGGAGAAGCGTCGGGATGAGGACGTGAACGGGCCGCCGCCCGTGCGACGTGCGCGACGGGCGGCGGAGGAGTCAGCCGAGCAGAGTCTGCCGGGGCGGGTCAGCCGCGCCCGCCGAAGAGCGAGCGCCGCAGCCGGCGGAGGGGCGCCAGCAGCTGCACGCGCGCGCCGCGGTTCCTCCGGGTGCGCGTCTCGTCCCGCGCGGTCAGCTCCCGCATCAGCGAGGTGGCCTCCTCGGCGTCACCATGGGGCACGGCGGGACCGGAGAGCACGCTCAGGTGACGCTCCAGACGCGCACCGGTGGCGGTGCTCCCGCAGTCGATGGCCGGCACCCGTGGCCTGCTGCGCGCTGTTATCTGCTTCATGACTCTCCCACCCGTACGAGGGCACCCGGTCCGGGCAGAGTAACCCTAACGCCACACCAGCACCCGTGGGTATCCCGGTCCCTTCTTCCAGCTTTCCCGGCAACGGGGTTGACGACACCGCACCACCCCCGTTCACCACGGGAACCTCCACGAGCCCCGGGACCGTACGGCGGATCGTGGACGGCATGTGAAGAAGCACCTTATCGCGCCCGGGGAGAGGGGGCAGGTTATCGGCCAGCCCACCGGCCGCTTCCCGCCAGCTTTGATGTACACGTTTACATCAGCATTTCACGCGGTTGACCTGGGGCTTCTCCCTCCGCGAGATCACCTCTGACCGCAAGCCGGCAGATTGCGGAGAACTTTTCATGTAAACGATTGCAATCCCGTGTCCGTAGCGGTACGTTCGCTCCGCGCGACCGTCAACTGGGCGTTGATCGGAGGGACATGGCCGCGAGCATCATGGACGTCGCCCGCCGCGCGGGAGTCTCCACCGCCACCGTCTCGCGCGCCCTGCGCGGCCTGCCGAACGTGTCCGACGCGACGAGGAAGCGGGTGCTGAAGGCCGCCGCCGAACTGTCGTACGCCGTCTCTCCGCACGCCTCGAACCTCGCCACCGGCAGGACCGGCACCGTCGGCGTGGTGCTCCCCTTCGTGGACCGCTGGTTCTACAGCCGGGTGGTGGCCGGCATCGACTCGGTCTTACGTGCCAACGACCTCGACCTCCTGCTGTACAACCTCGGGGACGCCCGCGTCCACGAACGCTTCTTCACCCGCATGCCGCTGCGCCGCCGGGTGGACGCCGTCATCGTGCTGAACCTGCCGCTGTCGAAGGACGAGGCCGAGGCGCTCGTCTCGATGGAGGTGCCGATCGCCGTGCTCGGCACCCGCATCCCCGGCTGCTGGCAGGTCTCCATCGACAACGCCGAGGGCGCCAGCACCGCCGTGCGCCACCTCATCAACCTCGGACACCGCCGCATCGGCATGATCACCGGCGCCCTGAACGACCCGCGCGGCTTCACCACCCCCATCGTCCGCCAGCACGCCTACCGCGCCGTTCTGGCGCAGGCGGGCATCCCCCACGAGGCCGAGCTGGAGGCGCCCGGCGGCTTCGACATCAGCGAGGGCGCCGCGGCCATGGCAAAGCTGCTGAGCCTTCCCGACCCTCCCACCGCGGTCTTCGCGGAGTCGGACCAGATGGCGTTCGGCGCGCTGCGGATGCTGGGCCGCATGGGGCTGCGTGCCCCC
Source organism: Streptomyces sp. 4N509B (assembly GCF_052245655.1). Classification (NCBI taxonomy): domain Bacteria; kingdom Bacillati; phylum Actinomycetota; class Actinomycetes; order Kitasatosporales; family Streptomycetaceae; genus Streptomyces; species Streptomyces sp. 4N509B. The sequence continues at coordinate 56,683 of NZ_JBQQBZ010000040.1, read as the reverse complement.
GACGACGTCTCGGTCATCGGGTTTGACGACCACGAGACGGCCGAGCTGCTCGACCTCACGACCATCGCTCAACCCGTGACCTATCAGGGGGAGCTGCTGGCCCGCCAGATCCTGGACGCACTGTCGGGGGCGAGCGAGCAGCCGACCCGGGTCGTGGTGCCCACCCGGCTCGTTGTCCGGGGCACCACCGGCTCGGCACGGGCCACACGACCCAGGAGGAGAGCCGACCCGGACTGGTCGTGACCGCCGGGCCGTCTCCTCCCGTCGCGGCGCGCCGTCGCATGCACTGATGCGCGGCGGACCGCGTTGGGACCGCGCAGACACGCAGGGTCAACCCGTCAGAGGAGTGGAAGACACGTGCCCCGCACCCGCACCGAGACCGACACGCACGCTCCCTGGTGGCGTAGCGCCGTCACCTACCAGGTCTACATCCGCAGCTTCGCCGACGGGAACGGCGACGGTGTCGGCGACATAGCCGGCCTGCGGGCCCGCCTCCCGTACCTCAAGGAGCTGGGCATCGACGCCGTGTGGATCAATCCGTGGTACCCCTCGCCGATGGCCGACGGCGGGTACGACGTCGCGGACTACCGCGGCGTCGACGCCTCGTTCGGCACCCTCTCGGGCGCCGAGGAGATGATCGCCGAGGCACACGCGCTCGGCCTGCGCGTGATCCTCGACCTCGTGCCGAACCACACCTCCGACCAGCACCCGTGGTTCCTTGAGGCGCTGGCGGCGCCGCCGGGCTCGCCGGAGCGCGAGCGCTTCGTCTTCCGGGACGGCCGGGGCGAGGACGGCGCGCTGCCGCCCAACGACTGGCGCAGCCGCTTCGGCGGCCGGGCCTGGACCCGCACGACCGGGCCCGACGGCAGGCCGGGCCAGTGGTACCTGCACCTGTTCGCCGCCCAGCAGCCGGACCTCAACTGGGAGAGCCGGGAGGTGCGCGCCGAGTTCGAGTCGATCCTGCGGTTCTGGTTCGACCGCGGGGTGGACGGCTTCCGGATCGACGTCGCGCACGGGCTGGTGAAGGACCCGGCCCTGCCCGACCTCGGCATACCCGACGAGCTGCTCTTCGACGACGACCGGCACCGCGAGGACCACCCGCACTGGGACAGGGACGCGGTCCACGAGATCTACCAGACCTGGCGGAAGATCGCCGACTCCTACGCCGGCGACCGGATGTTCGTCGCCGAGGCGCACGTCCGCCCCGAGCGGCTGCCGAACTACCTGCGCCCCGACGGGCTGCACACCGCGTTCAACTTCGCCTTCCTGAAGGCGGCCTGGGAGCCGGCGGCGCTGCGGCGGGCGATCGAGGACAACACCTCCCTGCTCGGCTCCGTCGGCGCCCCCTCCACCTGGGTGCTCTCCAACCACGACGTGCCCCGCCACGTGACCCGGTACGGCAGGAGGGACACCTCCCACGGGGTCGAGCACGACGTCGAGGCCGGGGGGTGCGACCTGTCGCTCGGCACCCGCCGGGCCCGCGCGGCGGCGCTGCTGATGCTGGCGCTGCCGGGCAGCGTCTACCTGTACCAGGGCGAGGAGCTCGGGCTGTGGGAGGTCGAGGACATCCCGCGGGAGCTGCTGCGGGACCCGACCTGGGAGCGTTCGGGCCACAACGTGCGCGGGCGGGACGGCTGCCGGGTGCCGCTGCCCTGGTCGGGCGCCGACAGCCCGTTCGGCTTCGGGCCACGGGGAAGCAAGCCGTGGCTGCCGCAGCCGGCGCAGTGGGCCGAGCTGACCGCGCAGAAGCAGTCGGGGACGCCGGGGTCGACGCTGGAGCTGTACCGCGCGGCGCTGCGGCTGCGCCGTGAGCAGCCGGGCTTCGAGGGCATGACGCTGCGCTGGCTGCCGACGCCCGAGGGGGTGCTGGCGTTCGAACGCGGCCCCGAGCTGCGGTGTGCCGTGAACCTGTCGGACGAGCCGTTCCCGCTGCCGCGGAACTGGGGCGTCCTGCTGTCCAGCGACCGGCTGGAGGGCGGCAAGCTGCCGCCCGACACCACGGTCTGGCTGTGGGGTGGGGGCGCGCGGGCCTAAGGGCTGTCCCGCAGTCCCTGGTGGATCAGGGAGCGGCGTCCTGTGGCTTCTCCCCCACGCCGCTCCGCGGCGCGGGGTGCCCGCAGCAAGGCGGGGAGGGAGTCAGCCTTGCGGGCTGGCGACCGACGACAACGCGGCTGGGGGCACCGCCCGGACCCCGGAGGGGTCTGGGGGAGGACGTCGCAGGACGTCGCGAGCCCGCCGGGGATTGCGGGACAGCCTTTAGCCAGGCGTGTCCGTCGGCTCGCCTTCGCCGGCCCGGTCCGCCGGGCCGGGGTAGGCGGCGCGCAGCGCGTCCGCCACGGCGGCCTGGGCCGCGGCGCGGTCCAGGCCGAGCCGGCGCACGCGCTGGGCGTACGTTTGGGCCGCGGCGGCCGCCTCCCGGGCGGCGGCGTCCCGCGCGGCGGCGACGAAGGTGCCGTTGCGCCCCCGGGTCTCCACCACGCCGTCGGCCTCCAGCACGCGGTACGCCTTGGCCACGGTGTTGGCGGCGAGCCCCAGCTCGCCCGCGAGCGCTCGCACGGTCGGCAGCCGGTAGCCGACGGGCAGCTGTCCGGCACGGGCCTGGCCGGCGATCTGGGCGCGCAGCTGCTCGTAGGGCGCCAGAGGCGAGCGGGGATCGATGGTGACCTTCACGGGCCCGATTCTGCCGCAGGCGGGGGGAGCTGTCCGGTGCGTCGTGCCGGATCCGGCCGGACGGGCCGTCAGCTCTCGTCGCGCAGCCGGGCGCCGACGCGGCCGAAGGCGTCGGCGAGCACGGCGATCTCCTCCGGCGCCAGGACGTCGATCAGCGCCTCGCGCACGCGTGCCACGTGCCCGGGAGCCGAGGCGACGAGCGTGTCACGGCCGGCGTCGGTGAGGTGGGCGATCACGCCCCTGACGTCCGTGGCGCAGTCGCGGCGCTCCACCAGCCCCCGCTTCTCCAACCGGCCGATCTGGTAGGTCAGCCCGCTCTTGGAGGTGATGAGGGAGTCGGCCAGCTCCGTCATGCGCAGGCCCGCGGGGCCGGCGGCGTCGAGCTTGACGAGGATCTCGTACTGCTGGTGGGACAGGCCCGCCTCGTCCCGTAACTGGCGTTCCACGGCCCGGGAGACGCGGTGGCTGGCCTCCAGGAACGCCAGCCACGCCGCCATCTCCGGCTCGTCGAGCCATCGCGTCTGTGCCATGCCCTCATGATGCGCCGTCCGGCGTCACAGGCGTAGCGTCCCGGCCGCCAGGGCGGCCACCACGGCGTCGGCCGTGGCCCCCGGCGTCCACGCGGTGCTGTCGAGGGCGTGACGCTCGTACGGGCCGAGCACGCGGAACTGCGCGTGCAGGGAGCGGATCGGCCCGGAGTCGGTCAGCGGGTGCCCGGGGCGCGCGGTGCCGCGGGCCAGTGTCGTGGCCTCGTCGGGGCGGAGCACCGCGTAGTGCGCGGCGACGCCGGCGGCGGTGGCGGGCGCGCGGAAGGCGTCGACGAACCACGGGCCGACGACGCCGTCGACCACCACGCGGTAGCCGCCCACCGCGTAGCCTGTGGCGGCCCGCGCCACGACGTCGACGACGACCTCGTTCTGCCGCCGCGAGGCCGGCAGGAACGGCGCGATGACGCCGCGGCGGATGGCGGCCCAGAAGTCGTCGGCGTGCAGGTGCACGGTGGGCGGGGCGAGCCGCTCGTCGGTCAGCAGCCGGGCCACCGTCGACTTGCCGGCGCCCGGTGGCCCGCTGAGCACGAGGACCTCGCCCGGCGTCGGGGGGCTCCCGGGTGGGTCGAGCGTCTCGGGCGTCCCGACGGGCTCGCGGGTCTCGGAGGGCTCGCGGGTCTCGGGGGTCTCGGGCCTCATCACCCCGACAGGTTAGGGTTCCTTGCGTGGCCCAACCCATCGATCTGGTGATCTTCGACTGCGACGGCGTGCTGGTGGACAGCGAACCGCTCGCGCTGCGGGTCTGCCTCGGCCTCGGCGCCGAGCTCGGCTGGCCGCTCACCGAGCAGGAGATCGTCGACCGCTTCCTCGGCCGCTCGGAGCGGGCCGTGTCCGCCCAGGTCGCCGAGCGGCTCGGGCGGGCGGCGGCGGAGCGCTGGGGCGCGCTGTACCGGGAGCGGCTGGCGGCGGCCGTCGACGCCGAGCTCACCGAGGTCGAGGGGATCAGCGAGGCGCTGGACGCCCTGACCCTGCCGGACTGCGTGGCCTCCAGCGGGCACCACGCGAAGATGCGTCGGACGCTCGGCCGCACCGGCCTCTACGAGCGGTTCGCGGGCCGCATCTTCAGCGCCAGCGAGGTGGCGCACGGCAAGCCCGCGCCCGATCTCTTCCTGCACGCGGCGGCCCGCATGGGGGCGGCGCCCGAGCGCTGCGTGGTGGTGGAGGACAGCCAGTACGGCGTCCAGGCCGCCCGCGCGGCCGGTATGCGGTCCTTCGGCTACGCGGGCGGCCTCACCCCGGCGGCGTGGCTGGCGGGCGAGGGCACGGTGGTCTTCGACGACATGCGGAAGCTGCCCGTGCTGCTGGCCGGCTGACCGGTCAGGGACCGGGGCCGGGTACGGTCGGGGCACGGCGTGGTCAGTGGGGCCCGGCCGGCGGGAACTCCGTGCCGCAGGGGCCCGCGCCCACGCTCTCCGCGAGCGGAACGCGTTCCCCGCGCATCGAGATCGTGCGGTAGAAGGAGCCGATGCGCGTCGCGGAGCGGCCCACGTAGTGACCGATGAAGGAGCGGCGGAAGCGGTCGGTGGTCTGGTTGGGCTGCGAGCCGTGGACCAGGCTGCCGTTGAAGAACAGCACGTCGCCGGGGTCCATGTCGACCGCGACCGGTGTGAGGCCCGGCGGCGGGGGGACGTACTCGCGGGCGAAGGAGACCGAGGCGTCGGCCTCCTCGGGGCAGAACAGCTCCATCCGGTGGGTGCCGGGGACGACCTCCAGGCCCCCGTTGGCCCGGTCGATCACGTCGCAGGCGACCCACGCGGCCACGCAGGTGCCCGGCTCCACCCGCAGGTAGAAGTTGTCCTGGTGGAGGGCCTGGCCGCGGGCGCCGGGCGGCTTGAAGTAGAACATGCTCTGCGCCGCCAGCACCTCCTCCCCCATCAGCAGCCGCAGCGCCCTGGCCAGCCGCGGGTCGGTGAGGTAGCGCAGCGCGACCTCGTTCACCTCGTGCGGGTGCATCACCCGGGGGTAGGCGTGGAGCGGGTCGGTGTCACCGGTGGACTCCGTCGTGCGGGGCTCGAAGTGCCCGGGGATGCGTCCGGCCTCGCGCAGGGCCGTGAACGCGCCGCGCAGTTCCTCGATCTCGGCGGGGTCGAACAGCCCGCGCGCCACCACGTAGCCCTCGTCGGTGAAGCGCCGCAGCGCGGCGTCCGTCAGGATCGGCGGCGCCGTCGTGCCCGTGCCGCCCGTCGTGCCCGTCGCGTCCGTCATGGTCCGACGCTAGGCCGGGGACACTCTGGCGGGGATGCCCGGGGATGCTGAGGAGGTGCCGGAAACTGCTGCGCCCGACGGCGCCCCGCCGAACGCCGCCGCGCCCGGACGGGCCGGCGTGCCGGCGCCCCCTCCCGGCCTGGTGACCGTCGGGTACTTCGACGAGCGCCCCGGGTACGCGGTGGACCGGCCGCGCGGCGCCGACAGCTGGCTCGTCACGTGGACCACGGCCGGGCGCGGCCGGCTGGAACAGGGCGGCGTCACGACGGTGGCCACGGCGGGTGAGCTGGTGGTGCTCGGGCCGGGCGTGCCGCACCGCTACGGGGTCGCGGCGGATGCCCGGCGGTGGGCGTTCTGGTGGGTGCACTGCCAGGCCAGGCCGCCGTGGGGCGGCTGGCTGCGGCCGTTCCGCGTCGGCGGCGCGGTGCACGTGGTCGGGCCCGTGCCGCGGGCCACGCGGACGCCTGTGGCGGCGGCGTTCGCGCGGGCTCACGCCGCCGCGCGGTGGGCGGGCGACGCCCATCCGCCCGCGCCGCCCGGCGTGCCGGAGCCGGGACAGGTGGCGGTGGCGCACGGCTGGCGCGCCCGCGAGCTGGCGCTCGGCGGCGTCGAGGAGGCCCTGCTGCTGGCGACGGCGGGAGGAGCCGCCGTGGCCGTGACGGCGGACGGGGCCGCGGCGCGGTCGGGGTCGGACGCGGAGGCCGGGGTCGACCCGCGGGTCCGGCGGGTGGTGGCGCGCATCGCGGCCGACCCCGGGGCCCGCCACACGGTCGCCTCGCTGGCGGCGGAGGTGTCTCTGTCGCCCTCCCGGCTGGCGCACCTCTTCACCGAGCAGCTGGGGCACTCACCGATGCGGGCGCTGCGCGACGCCCGCCTGCGCCACGCCGCGCTGCTGCTGGAGGCGACGGCGCTGCCGGTGGCGCGCGTCGCCGCCGTGGCGGGGTTCGCCAGCCCACACCACTTCAGCCGCCTCTTCCGGGCGCGGTACGGGGTGCCGCCGGGCGCCTACAGGGACGGGCCGCGCGGCGCGGGCCCAAGCCCGCCCAGCGCTCCGTCGAGGGAATGAGAAAGCGGCTCAGTCGTCGTCGCTCGGGCAGTCGAACGCCCCGTCAGGGCCCCATCGTTCGGCGACGTCGTACGTGGCGAACGCCCCGCAGGCCAACACGGGATCGGGCCCGGAGTCGGTGTGGTGGAGGATGACCAGCGGCTTGTCACGCGAGACGGGCTCGCCCACGGGGAAGTCGAGGTGTCCGCTGGCGCCGGTCCTCTCGACGCCCTGGTCGAGGACGACCTGGACGCTCTCACGGCTGACGCTCCGCGCCGCCGTGCTGCGGTACACCTGGTTGGCGGCCTCCGCCATCACCTGCAGGGTGTCGTACGCCAGCGCCGCGTGGCCGTCGTCGCGCCAGGGGTCGTCGACGCCGAACTCCCCCGCGTAGTCGGCGTTGAAGCCCTCCGCGATGTGGCTGCGCTCCTGTCCGGCGGGCAGTACGTGGGAGGCGTGGTACAGCCGCAGCCAGGGCAGACCCTCCCACAGGCCCGACAGGGTGGGGTTGGACAGCCCGTTGCCGCCGACGACGGTCAGCGGCGCGCCGGCGCAGGGCGTGGAGTCCTCCATGTCGCTGAGGAAGGCGCGGAACTGCTGGGCCCTGGCCGCCCAGTAGACGATGGTGGGGGTCTCCTCGGCCTGCTGGATCCGCTCGCACACCGACTCGGCCACGCCGTGGACGTCCTCCTCCCAGGTGACGTCCCGGGGCAGGTCGTCGGGGGCGTCGGCGTCCGGGGTGTGCCACAGGCGCTCGACGCTGCCGGGGCCGGCGGCACTCCTGAAGTCCTCGGCGAAGCTGTCCCCGAGTGACCTGCTGTAGAGGTCGTGCGGGCTCTGGACGACGATCGCGGCCTGGGCGGGCGCGCACGCGCCGTCCGTGTCCTCCACGATGTTCGCCTCGCGGGCGAACGCGCCGGCCACCTCCGCCTCGCGGCTGCTGGGGGGCGCGATCTGGTGCAGGTGCGCGCCGACCTGCATCTCGTCCGCCGTGGCGTTGGTGACGATCGTGGGGATCTCCGCCTCGTCGAGGATCGTCACGGCCTCCTGGGTGCCGCTCCAGCTCTGGGCCACGCCGACGACGCCGATCAGCTCGTGGGCGTGCCGGCCCTCGCGGACGTCCGCCACGATCCGGCGCGCCGCGTCGTCCGCCTCCTCGTAGGTCTCGAAGTGGTAGGGCACCACGCGCAGCCACACCTTGTCGCGGTCGGCCTGCGCCTCCTCGTTGAGCGCCCGCTGCGCCAGGGCGACGCCCCGCAGCTCGGGGAGGGCGCCGTCGGAGCGCTGCCGCTCCCCCTCGATCCAGTCGCCGGTGACCGGCACGCCGAGGTAGGCGATCGTCCGGACGGCCCTGCCGTCGGCCGCCTCGCGCTCGGCCCGCGCGTTCTCCTCGGCGATCATCTCCTCGGCCTCGCGGTAGAGGGCGGGCAGCTCCATGTCGGCCGGGTCCCGGGGGGCGGGGCCCTCGTCGCCGGGGGGCGAACCGCCGTGGCACGTGCGCTCCGCCTCGGGCCCGAGCTCGAAGAGCAGGTCCGTGCCCCACAGGGCGAGCGTCAGGGCCACCACCCCCGCCATCGCCTCACCCGTCACCCAGGCACGCGGCCCCGGGACGGGCCTGATGCTGCGTCGGGCGGGGCGGGGGCGGGGCGCCTCCACGCCGGCGGGCAGCGACAGCCGCAGCGGACGGATGTCGTCCGGGATGTCGCCGTGGCGCGACCTGAGCATCTGGGCGGCGTCGCCCGGCGTGGTGTCGACGGCGCGGACCTCCGCGTCCCGGGGGCCGACGGCGACCCACATCGCCGCCGCGCAGCCCGTCGCCTCCACGGCCGAGCCGCACACCTGGAGGAAGTGCTCCCAGCGGTTTCCCGGGCCCATCCCGTCCTCCGGCAGGTGCAGGAGGATGACGAAGCGGGTCACGCGGCGGCGGCGCCACGGCGCGACGCGCGAGGGGCGCGACCACCGCGCCAGGTCGGCTAAGAGGGCGTGCACCAGCAGCCGGTCGAGCTCCCGCTGTCGTTGTGTCACGAGGCCGCGGTGCGTGCCGCCGTCCGCCAGCAGCTCGCCGACGTGCTCCTCGACGTGGTCGAAGAAGTCGATGCCGAAGACGGGGGCGCTGTCGCCGAGCGCCGAGCGGTACCAGCCGTGCCGCTGGCGCCGCGACCGCAGCAGGTGGCGGGTGAGCCCCCGCGTCCACCGCCACTGCGGCGCCACCTGGAAGAGGCCGCCGAGGACGTTCCACAGGAAGGCGAGCGCGCCGCCGTCGGCGGGGGTGTTCCCGAGCTTCCACAGCCAGTTCAGGAAGGGCCGCCGCTGTCTCTTGCGGGCGTAGCAGTGGTCGCGCAGCGAGGTCTCGGGGGCCGGGGTCCGGCTCAGCCACTCGACGACGTCGCACAGCAGGGCGTAGTTCGGCAGCCGCAGCCGTCCCGTCCGCTCCACGACGCCGCTGCGCAGCAGCGTCGGGGTGATGACCTCCGACAGCGGCATCACGCGGTCGTGCGGCGAGGCGGCCTCGGGGGGAACGGTGGCCCGCGCGTGGGCCACGCACCGGCCGCCGCGGTCGTTCAGCACGCCGCAGAGCGTCTCGAGGACCCGCTCGGCGCTCCCCTGCGCGCGCACCAGGACCGGCGACAGCGCCACCCGCGCCGTGGTCCTTCGGTCCGGGCCGCCCCGGTCGTTGACCGGTGCCGCGGCATAGCGGAACGCCTTCACCAGAGTGTCCCAGGACATCGTTGTCCCTCTCGGTCGGTCTGCCGTCACGGCGCAGTGTCGCGATACCCGTCGGGGAGCCCTCCCCAATCGGCTCGCGGCGTCACAGCGGTGTCACAGCAGGGCGGCGCCCTCCGCCAGGAGCCGACCAAGCGTCAGGGCGTCGGGGGCCAGGGCGGTGACCAGGGCGGCGGGACCCGCCAGGGGGGTGAGGGCGGCACTGTCGCCGAGGAGCACGGGCTCGGGCGGCTTCTCCGCGAACGCCGGGTCGACCACCAGCAGCTGCCCGACGGCGCGGTGGCCGCCGAGGACCGCGCCGCCGTCCCAGCCGGGGGCGGCGCCGGAGCCGAGGGAGAGCTCCTGGTCCAAAAGGGGCCGGCCGTCGCGGTGGACGACGAGACGGGTGAGGAGGCGGCCGGGCTCCTCGCCGTGGCGGCCGAGCACCTGCTGCTCGCGGTGGACCAGGCGGGCGGTGGGGGCGAGCGTGACGCGGGTGGTCTGGACGAGGTCGCTGCCGCGGGCGGAGATCAGCGGCTCGGGCAGCCAGTGCAGCTCGGCGTCCGCGCCGACGGTGAGCTCGGTGTCGTACCGCGCCGGGTCGGGGCGCCGCCGGGGAGGGCCGCCGACGGCACCGGCGGGGTCGTGGCCGGGGCCACCGGCGGGGTCCCGGCGACCGGGGAGGGCGAGGGTGGCGGCGGCGGAGGTGACGCGCAGCGCGGCGCGGGGGCCGACCTCGACGCTCAGCCGCAGCCGGTCGCCGCCGAGCGGGGCGCTCATCGCGCCGACGACGGTGACCTGCGCGAACGGGGCGGGCGCGCGGGTGCGTCGCAGCGCCAGGGGGCCGTCGCCCCGCAGCACGGGCAGCACCGTGCCGGCGGGCGGGCCGCCGGCCGCGCCGCCGGGGGCACGGTGGGCGGCGGTGATCCGGGCGTGGGCGGTGACGGCCGCTCCCCCTCGGGTCACGCGGCCCGCCATGCGGCGAGGCGGGCGAGGACCCAGTCCGCCACGGGGCGGACGCCGTCGGGCGCGGTCAGCGAGGTGAGGACGACGGGCAGCTCGCCGCGCTGCGCGGCGGCGTCGCGGGCCATGGCGTCGAGGTTCGCGCCGACGTGGGGCGCGAGGTCGGTCTTGTTGATGACCAGCAGGTCGGCGGTGGTGACGCCGGGGCCACCCTTGCGGGGGATGTCGTCGCCGCCGGCCACGTCGATGACGAAGAGCTGGGCGTCGACCAGGCCGACGGAGAACGTGGCGGTGAGGTTGTCCCCGCCGGACTCGACGAGGACGAGGTCGAGCGGCCCCGTCCGCTCCTCCAGCTCCTCGACGGCGTCGAGGTTGGCGGAGATGTCGTCGCGGATCGCCGTGTGCGGGCAGGCGCCGGTCTCGACGGCGGTGATGCGTTCGGCGGGCAGCACGGCCTCGCGCAGGAGGAAGTCGGCGTCCTCGCGGGTGTAGATGTCGTTGGTGACCACGCCGATGGACAGGCGGTCGCGAAGCGCGCGGCACAGCGCGGCGACGGTGGCGGTCTTGCCCGAGCCGACCGGCCCGCCGAGGCCGATCCGCAGCGCACGGCGCGAACCGTCGGGCAGCGTCACCGGGGCGCCACGACGCCCCGGGGTGTGGCTGTGGGTGTGGGTGTGGCGCTCGGGATAGGTCACGGGGTGGTCGAGGTGCATGGCGGCTCCCGTCAGGAGGCGAACAGCCGCACGGGCCAGGTGGCGTGCTGCTGTGCGGTGAGGTCGAGCAGGGGCGCGGAGGCGGCGGGCAGTGCGTCGGGGCCGTCGCGGGCCGCCTCCGTGGCATGGGCGGCGACCGCGTCGACCGCCGCCGCGAGTGAGGCGAGGAGCGCCGTGGCGTCGAAGGGGTCGAGGCTGAGCAGGCGGACGGCGGCGGTGGCGGGTGAGCTGACGGACTCGTAGGCGGCGACCTGGGCGGCGTCGTGGGGCGTGAGGCCCGCGACGCGGGCGGCCAGGCCGAGGACCACGGGCTGGTGGGGGCCGGGCCGCCGGGGCGCGAGCGCGTCCAGCGTGGGCGAGGGCCACGTGGCGCGGGCCGCGCGCAGCAGCTGACGGCCGAGGCGGCGGGAGGTGGCGCGCAGCGCGGGCGAGGAGGTGCGGGCGTCGGCCGCGGCGTCGAGGCGGTCCAGGTCCCCGCCGGCGCAGGCGCAGGCGGCGAGGGACGCGGCGACCAGGCCGGCCGTGTGCAGGCGTCCCCGGCAGAACGCGGCCAGGGACGGGGGGTCGGTGACGCGGCCGGCGCGCACCGCGGCCTCGACGCCGCCGGAGTGGGCGTGGGCGCCGGCCGGGAAGCGGCCGTCGGCGAGCAGCAGCAGGGTGGAGCGGGCGGGGGCGCCCGGGGCGGAGGCGAGGGCCGGGTCGGAGGCTGTCATCGCGGGCGTGGGCCTAGAAGAGGAAGTACCGCTGGGCCATGGGCAGCTCCGTGGCCGGCTCGGGATCGACGGGCTCGCCGTCGATGGTGACGGTGAAGCTGTCGGGGTCCACCCGCACCTCGGGGCGGGCGTCGTTCAGCCGCATGTCGGCCTTGGTGGTGCGGCGGGTGTCGCGGGCGGCGACGAGGCGCTTGCCGAGCTCCAGCCGCTGGTCGAGGCCGTCGTCGAGCGCCGCGGGGCTGACGAAGGTGACCGAGTTGGCGGCGGGTGCCCGGCCGTGGGCGCCGAACATGGGGCGGGGCAGCACCGGCTGGGGGGTGGGGATGGAGGCGTTGGCATCGCCCATCTGGGCGTACGCGATCTGGCCGCCCTTGAGGACGAGCAGGGGACGGACGCCGAAGAAGGCGGGATCCCACAGCACGAGGTCGGCGAGCTTGCCGGGCTCCACGGAGCCGACCTCGTGGTCCAGGCCCTGCGCGACGGCCGGGTTGATCGTGTACTTGGCGACGTAGCGACGGGCGCGGAGGTTGTCCGCGGGGCCGTCGCCCGGCAGCGGGCCGCGCCGCCGCTTCATCACGTGCGCGGTCTGCCAGGTGCGGAGGACGACCTCGCCGATCCGGCCCATGGCCTGGGAGTCGGAGGAGATGATCGAGATGGCGCCCAGGTCGTGCAGGACGTCCTCCGCGGCGATGGTCGTCGGGCGGATGCGGGACTCGGCGAAGGCGAGGTCCTCGGGGACGGCAGGGTTCAGGTGGTGGCAGACCATCAGCATGTCGAGGTGTTCCTCGACGGTGTTGACGGTGTGCGGGCGGGTGGGGTTGGTGGAGCTGGGCAGCACGTGGGGCTCGGAGACGACCGTGATGATGTCGGGGGCGTGTCCGCCGCCCGCGCCCTCGGTGTGGTACGCGTGGACGGTGCGGCCGGCGATCGCGGCGAGGGTGTCGGCGACGAAGCCGGCCTCGTTGAGGGTGTCGGTGTGGATGGCCAGCTGGGCTCCGGTCTCCTCGCAGACGCTCAGGCAGGCGTCGATCGCGGCCGGCGTGGCTCCCCAGTCCTCGTGGATCTTGAAGCCGACGGCGCCGCCCCGCAGCTGGGCGTGGAGGGCGTCGCGGGAGACGGTGTTCCCCTTGCCGAGGAGGCCGACGTTGACCGGCGTGCCGTCGAGGGCCTGGAGCATCCGGGCCAGGTGCCAGGAGCCCGGGGTGACGGTGGTGGCCTTGCTGCCCTCGGCCGGGCCCGTGCCGCCGCCGACGAGCGTGGTGACGCCGGCCGCGAGGGCCTCGTCGACGAGGGTCGGGGAGATGAAGTGCACGTGGGCGTCTATCGCGCCGGCGGTGAGGATCCTGCCGTTGCCCGCGATGATCTCGGTCTCCGGACCGATGACCAGCTCGGGGTGGACGCCGGTCATGGTGTCCGGGTTCCCCGCCTTGCCCAGGGCGGTGACGCGGCCGTCCCTGATGCCGACGTCGGCCTTGACGATCCCGGTGTGGTCGAGCACGACCGCGCCGGTGATGACGGTGTCGGGGGCGCCCTCGGCGCGCGTGGTGCGGGACTGGCCCATCGACTCCCGGATGACCTTGCCGCCACCGAACACGGCCTCGTCGCCGGCGCGTCCCGGGCCGCCGGCCAGGTCCTGCTCGATCTCCACCAGCAGTCCCGTGTCGGCGAGCCGCACCCGGTCCCCGGTGGTGGGCCCGAAGAGGTCGGCGTAGGCGGCGCGCGTCAGCTCAGCCATCGAGCGCTCCCGCCGTCTCGCCCCGCAGGCCGGGCACGACGCGGTGGCCGGCCAGCGGCACCAGCTCGACCTCGACCGGGATGCCGGGCTCGAAGCGCACGGCCGTGCCGGCGGCGATCGCCAGACGCAGGCCGCGGGCGGCGGCGCGGTCGAAGTCCAGGCCGGGGTTGGCCTCGGCGAAGTGGTAGTGGGAGCCCACCTGGACGGGCCGGTCGGCGACGTTGCGGACGGTCAGGCGCGTGACGGGCGCGCCGTCGTTGAGCCGCACCGGGGTGTCGGCGAACAGGATCTCTCCGGGAATCACGGGACGAACGCCGCCTCTCGCTCGGGTTCCGGGTCGCACTCGCGTGCGCTGTCGGGTGGATCGCTCGGGGGCCGGGGACGTGTCAGGCGATGGGCTCGTGGACCGTGACGAGCTTGGTGCCGTCGGGGAAGGTGGCCTCGACCTGCACGTCGTGGATCATCTCGGGCACGCCCTCCATCACGTCGGCGCGGCTGAGGACCCGCCGGCCCGACTCCATCAGCTCGGCCACGGTCCGCCCGTCGCGCGCGCCCTCCAGGACGTGGGCCGTGATGAGGGCGACGGCCTCGGGGTGGTTCAGCCGCAGCCCGCGGCCGCGCCGCCGGGCGGCCACGTCGGCGGCCACGTGGATCAGCAGCCGCTCCTGCTCGTGCGGGGTCAGGTGCACGGTTCCCACCTCTCCGTCGTCATCCCGTGGAGATTAGTTCGATATCGTTACGGGGGCGTTACCTTCGCTCGGCGACACTCCACTCCTCGCCGTCACCGATTGTGACAGACGGTGATGACAGTGGGGTCGTAGTGAAAGAATTGGCCCGTATGGTCGTGAGCAGTGCAGGCTAGGAAGCTGCCACGGACGCGAGACGAGGAGGACCAGGAGCCCATGAAGATCGGGATCGTCGGGGCCACCGGCCAGGTCGGCGGCGCGATGCGCGAGATTCTGGCCGAGCGGAAGTTCCCGGTGGACCGGCTGCGGCTGTTCGCCTCGGCCCGGTCGGCCGGCCGTCGACTGCCGTGGCAGGACGACGAGATCACCGTCGAGGACGCCGCCACCGCCGACTTCTCCGGTCTGGACGTCGTGCTGTTCTCCGCCGGCAAGACCACGGCGAAGGCGATCGCGGAGAAGGTCGCCGCCGCCGGCGCCGTGGTGATCGACAACTCCTCGGCCTGGCGCATGGACCCCGAGGTCCCGCTCGTCGTCTCCGAGGTCAACCCGCAGGCCCTCGCCCACCGCCCCAAGGGCATCGTCGCCAACCCGAACTGCACCACCATGGCCGCCATGCCGGTGCTGCGCCCGCTGCACGCCGAGGCCGGGCTCACTGCCCTGGTCGTCGCCTCGTACCAGGCGGTCTCCGGCAGTGGCGGCAGTGGCGTCGCCGAGCTCGCCACCCAGGCCAGGGCGGCGGTGGAGCAGGACGCCGCCCGCCTCACCCACGACGGCGAGGCGGTCGACTTCCCCTCCCCCGAGGTGTACGCCCGCACCATCGCGTTCAACGTGCTGCCCCTGGCGGGCTCGATCGTCGAGGACGGGCTCGGCGAGACGGACGAGGAGCACAAGCTCCGCAACGAGAGCCGCAAGATCCTCGACATCCCCGGGCTGCGGGTCTCCGGCACCTGCGTGCGCGTGCCCGTCTTCACCGGCCACTCGCTCCAGATCAACGCTCGGTTCGAGCGGCCGATCACGCCCGAGCGCGCCCGGGAGCTGCTGTCGGCGGCCGAGGGCGTGGAGCTGTCGGACATCCCCACCCCGCTGCAGGCGGCGGGCCGGGACCCCAGCTTCGTCGGACGCATCCGGCGCGACGAGACGGTCGAGCACGGGCTGTCCCTCTTCGTCTCCAACGACAACCTCCGCAAGGGCGCCGCGCTCAACACGGTCCAGATCGCCGAGCTGATCGCGGCGGGCGCGTAGCCGTTCTGGCCGCCTCCGCGCGCGGGCGCGGGGGCGGCCGTCAGCAGTCGCAGCTACAGTCACAGCACCCGTCGCCGCCGTCGCCCCCGTCGCCGTCCTCGCCGCCGCAGCACGAGCAGCAGTTGCTGCAGTTTCCGCAGCAGTCACAGCACTCGCAGCAGTCGCCGAGCTTGTGGCACCAGCCCTCGCGCGGCTCGCCGCTCCACGGGTCGTGGTAGGGGTCGCGGCAGCACAGCTGGGCGGTGCAGCACAGCGTCGTCCACACCGCGCAGCCGGCGACAAGGCCCCGGCGCCGGCGGGGCGGACGCGGCGGCGCGCCGGGCGGCGTCCCCGGGGGCGCGAACGAGCCCTCCGGCGGCGGGAGGCCGGGCCGCGCGGCGTCGGGACGGAGGAGGGTCGCGCGGTCGCCCGCCCGGAACCCGCGGTCGACGGCCCGGCGCAGCTCGTGGACGAGCAGCACGTGGGCGAGCCGCTCGTCGGTGAACTCCGCCTCGCGCAGCGCCAGCCGCACCCCGAGCACCGCGTCGTCACACAGCCGCCGCGCCTCCGCCAGCGGGGTGCCGGTGGCGGCGATGGGGTTCCAGGCGCCCGCCGCCTCGTCGCGGGCCAGGTCCTCCACGGCGTCGAGCAGGTGCGCCAGCCGGCCGAAGAGCCGTCCGGCCTCGGCCAGCGGCGCCGCGTTGCCCGGCCGTCCCGCCAGGTGGGCGGTGTGCGCGAACGCCGCGGCGGTGGCGGTCTCGGTCGGCTCGGTCACGGCGAGCAGCGAGGTGCCGGGGCCGGCCAGCGCCTCCACCTCCTGCTGCCGCTCCACCGCGGCCACCAGCACCGCCGTGTCGAACCCGACGTCCGCGCCGCCGCGCGAGGCCGCCACGTCCCAGCCGCGCGCGACGCGACGGGCGGCCGCGGCCAGGGGCCGACGACCCAGCAGCCCGTCGCCGTCGTGCGCGTGGTCGCGGATCTTGGCCGAGGCCAGCACGAGGGAGACGACGGCGGCCAGCCGGGCACCCTCGCCGTGCGCCACGCGTGCGGTGCGCATGCCGCGCAACGGGCAGGGGCCGGCGGTGCGCCGCCCCGACGCGGCCGTCGGTGCCGCCTGCGCGTCGTGCAGCACGGATATCAGCAGGCCGTCGTAGTTGGTGGCGAGCCTGGCGGCCTGGCCGTGGGTGCCGCGCAGCGCGAGGCACAGCCCGCACAGGTGTGCCATCCACTCGGCTCGCAGTCCCTCGGACAGCCGGTGCTGGCACGGCCGGATGATGCCGAACATCGTCGATCCCCCGTCACACACTGGAAGCCCCCGGCCTGTCCGGCCGAGGGCTTCCGTAGTGTGCCATCACCGCTTCCGCGTCGGCGTCAGCGCACGCGAACCGGTGCACTGCTGTGACGTGCGGATCGTACGGCGGTCGACGTCCCGCGCCCTACGGCAGCGACGCGCCGGTCTCCGCCAGGGCGTCGGCGACGGGCTGGTAGAACGTCGTGCCGCCCACGGAGCAGTTGCCGCTGCCGCCCGAGGTCAGACCCAGCGCCGAGGAGCCCGAGAACAGGGCGCCGCCGCTGTCGCCCGGCTCGGCGCAGACGTCCGTCTGGATGGTGCCGTAGACCGTGCCCTCGGCGTACTGGACGGCGACGTCCAGCGCCTCGACCACGCCGTCGGAGACTCCGGTGGTGCTGCCGCTGCGGACGACCTCCTGGCCGACGACCGCCTCGGCTGCGCCGCTGATGTCCTGGAAGGTGCCGTCGTAGAGGTTGACCGAGCTCGGGTTGTCCACGTCCCCGGTGTACTGCAGCAGCGCGTAGTCGGCGTCGGGGAAGACGCTGTCGACGACCTGGCCGATCTCCGCGCCCGACTCGTCGCTCCAGCTGGCGCCGATGTTGCCGCAGTGCCCGGCCGTGAGGAAGCCGGGGCTGCCGTCGGACAGTGTGACGTTGAAGCCGAGCGAGCAGCGGGCGCCCGCGGCGTAGATGGGGTCGCCGCCGGCGATGTAGGGCTGGAACTCGCCCGCCGCGCGCTCCAGGGAGGCGAGGCCGGCCTGCGCCTTCACGCCGGCGCGGACCTGCTGGTACTCCTCGCCGGTGACGGTGCTGTCCACCGTGACCTTGACCATGTTGCTGACCGGGTCGACCGCCCACGCGGTGCCGGGCACCGCGAAGTGCTCGACCTCCGCGGTGACCTGGTTGAGCTCGGCCAGGGTGTTCTCCACCACCCTCGCCTCGGCCCCCGCGGCCTCGACGACCTCGACCGCCGAGGAGTCCACCACGTTGACCACGAGCCGGCCGGTCTCGGCGTCGAAGAAGCTGCCGGCGCCGGCCGCGCCGAGGCTCTCGGCGAGGTCGGCCGCCAGCGGGCCCGCCTCCGCCGAGCTCAGGACCCTCAGCTCGGGTGTGTCCGCAGCGGGATTGGGGGTGGCGTTCGCCTGTGCGACGGCGAAGGATCCGGCCACCAGGGCCGCGATGCCGGTCGTCGCGAGCGCCAGGCGCCGCCGTGACGTGCGTCGGTGTGTCACGCTCTATGCCTCCTGTGGGGGATGGAGCTTGCGCTCCGGAGAGAGCACGGACCCGGTACGAGCGGTACGGACCGTTCGCGGTGGTCACGTCCATGCCAAGCGGTACTGGCGAGTATCGCGAGCGGGCAGGGACGCGCACAAGAACGAGTTCGCGCCCCGGCCATATCAACACACCTTCACAGCAAACCGTTGCGAATCGTCCACAACACTCCGGGGATTCCCACGGCAGGGTGACGCCGCGTGCTCCGTTCACCGGACGGGAGCAGAGCGCGACCGACACGAACACGTGAGCCGACCGGCAGGAGCTGTCCGAAAATCGTCGGGCGGGGTTCGCTTACCGCCTCCAGTCGTCCGAAAGTCGGGCGAGCGTCACGACATGGCAGCATGACATATTCCCTATGTCATGTGCTCGGTGCATATGCGACGACAGACCGCCGCCCCCGACCGGCGGAACGCGGGCGGGGGCGGCGGAGGGCCGTGCGGAGGAACGCGGACGTGCCGCGAAGGGGGGGCCGCGGACCGACGGACGGGCCGCGGCAGGCCGTCAGTAGACGGCCACGCCGTAGGCGTTCAGGGCCTCGACGACCGGCTGGAAGTAGGTCGTGCCACCCGTGGAACAGTTGCCACTGCCGCCGGAGGTCAGACCCAGCGCGGTGCCGCCGGAGAAGAGCGCGCCGCCGCTGTCACCGGGCTCGGCGCAGACGTTGGTACGGATCATCCCGTACACGATGTCGCCGCCGCCGTAGTTCACGGTGTAGTTGAGCCCGGTCACCGAGCCGCTGTGCAGGCCGGTCGTGCTGCCGCTGCGCTGCACGGACTGGCCGACGGTCGCGTTGGCCGCCCCGGTGATGTCCCGGGTGGAGCCGTTGTAGAGGTTGACCGTGCCGGGGTGGGCCAGGGAGGTGTTGCTGTACCGCACCAGGCCGTAGTCGTTGGTCGGGAAGCTCGACCCGGCGGTCGGGCCGATCGTGGTGGTGCGCGCGGAGTTGGTGTACCAGGTCCCCGCGCCGTCGGTGCAGTGGCCGGCGGTCAGGAAGTAGTACGTGCTGCCGCTGCGCACGTTGAAGCCGGCGGAGCAGCGCCAGCTACTCGCGTAGATCGCGTCACCGCCCGCGAGGTACCGCTCAAGCGTTCCCTCGGTGCGCTCGATGGTGATGGCGTCGGCGAGCCGGCCCGCCTGCCGCTCGATGCGGGCGATCTCCGCCGCGGAGACGGTCTCGTCGACCGAGACGACGACGCTGTTGGTCTCGGCGTCGACGGCCCACGCGGTGCCGCCCACGTCCGCCGCGAGCACGGCCTCGCTCGCGGTGGTCAGCTGCGCCTTGCTGAAGGTCTGGACGGGCTCGGCCTGCGCGGTCGTCGGCAGCACGAAGGCGGCGACGGCCAGCAGACCCGAGGCCGCCGCGACGAGCCGGAGCCGTCGCGTCACCGTTCGGCGGAGTCCTGGTCTGTGGGGGGTGGCGTGGGGGTTGGTGCGCTTGGATCTCACTTACTTCCTCCAGGTAAGGATGAGCGGCTCCGCCGGCTGTGCGGACCCGTGAGGCGTGGCCAGGAGCCACCGTTCGGGCATGCTCCTGACAAGCGCTGCTCTGAGTGTTCTCACCATCCGCCCTGTTGCCAAGGATGTCTTTCGGCCAGGCGAGCGCCCCTCCTCACCCGTCCGGCGCCCTCGACGTCGATCACCTTCCGTGACGAGCTGACGCCACGTCGGCCTGATGGGGAGCCACATCGTATGCACCAGAACCGTCACGAAACCCGGTAGGAGACGCAATCCGCTTGGCACACCGTCCACCTCATGGACGACGATAGGGAGGCGAGCCAGCGGTGGATGGTTCGGCCGCGTCAGGAGAGGAGGCATTCATGGGATCCGTGCGAAGGGCGAGTGCCTGGTTGGGCCTCGTCGATGACCGCGAGATGCGTTACTACGACGACGAGTACGCGGAGGGTCCGGAGCCCGGCGACGCCCCCGCGCCGTGGACGACCGATCCCCGCCTGCGGGTCGCGGCCGAGGCGGCGCAGGAGCAGGGCAGCCGCATCGCGACGGTCACCCCGCACAGCTTCCGGGACGCGCGCCGCATCGGCGAGCTCTTCCGCGACGGCGTTCCCGTGGTGATGAACCTCACCGCGATGGACGCCGCCGACGCCAAGCGCGTGGTCGACTTCGCCGCGGGCCTCATCTTCGGCCTGCGGGGCTCGATCGACCGCGTCGCCACCCGCGTCTTCCTCCTGACCCCGCCGGACTACCAGGTCGTCAGCGGCGACCCCCACGGCGGGTCGGACGGAGGCTTCTTCAACCAGAGCTGACCAGGCGCCGGCGGCGGGCCGCGTCCCCCTCGGGGGTCCTCCCGCCGTCGGCGGCGGCCGGGACGAGTACCCGGCCCCGCGGCAGCCGCAGCGCGGCGAGCGCGCCGAGCGCCAGCATCAGCGCGCTGGCCCCCAACGTCATGTGCATCCCGTGCACGAACGCGTCCCTCGCGGTGTCCCGCAGCAGCTGACCCCGGTCGCCGCCGAGCCGGGCGGCCACCGTGTACGCCTCGCCCAACGAGTGGCTGGCGGCCTCCGCGTCCGCCCGCTCGATCTCCCGCCGTTCGCCGAGGCCACGGACCTGGTGGGCGTACTTGAAGTTCATGACGCTGCCGAGCAGCGCGATCCCGATGCCCGCCCCGAACTGGTACGCGGTCTCGCCGATCGCCGCCGCTCCCCCGGCCTGCCGGGACGGACAGTCGCTCAGCATCGACTCGTAGGAGCCGAAGAGCGTCGTCTCCAGGCCGAACCCGAGCAGGACGAAGCCGGCGGCCATCACCAGCGGCCGGTCCTGCTCGTCGAGCGCCAGCATCGTCACGACGGCGACCGCCGTGAGCAGGAACCCGGAGGCGACCATGACGCGTGGTCCCAGCCGGCCCAGCAGCCGGGCGCCGACCAGCCCGGCGGCGATCGCGGCGAGGCTGAGCGGCAGCAGCCGCAGGCCCGTCTCGGAGGGCGACAGGCCGAGCACCAGCTGCAGGTACTGCGCGGCCACCAGGGCGAGGCCCACCAACGCCAGGACGGTCAGCACGATGCAGGCCACGGCGGTGCCGAAGGCCGGCCGGGCGAAGGCGGCGAGGTCGATCAGCGGGAACCGGCGGCGGCGCTGGCGGCGGACGAACAGGGCCAGCAGCCCGACGCCGAGCCCCGCGGCGAGCACGGTGCCCGCGGTCAACGCGTCACCCCCGCCGACGCGTTTGACCGCGAGGATGACGGCGAACAGGCCGCTGGCCGCCAGCAGGGCGCCGGCCACGTCCCAGGGTCCGGTGCCGTCCCCCGTCGACTCCGGCAGCAGCCAGCGGCCCACGGGCAGGCACACCACCATCAACGGGATGTTGACCAGGAAGACCGACCCCCACCAGAAGTGCTCCAGCAGCAACCCGCCGACCAACGGGCCCAGGGCCGCGCCGACGGCGGCCACGGCGCTCCAGACGCCGATCGCCAGAGCCCGTTCGCGCCGGTCGGGGAAGACGTGCCGCAGGATCGACAGCGTGGCGGGCATGATCATGGCACCGCCGACGCCGAGTAGCCCTCGGGCGAGGACCAGCACCTCCGCGGTCGGGGCGTACGCCGCCAGCGCCGAGGCGAGCCCGAAGCTCGCGTAGCCCAGCAACAGCACCCGACGACGCCCGACGCGGTCGCCGAGGGTGCCGAAGAGAATCAGCAGCGAGGCGCAGACGAGGGGGTAGGCGTCGACGATCCACAGCAGTTCGATGCCGTCGGGCCTCAGGTCCTCGCTCACGGCGGGCACGGCCACGTGCAGCACCGTGGCGTCGACGGCCACCAGCAGCAGACTCGCGCAGAGCACGACGAGGACCGTCCATCGGCCGCGAGGGCCGGAGGGAGCGGACGGCCTGGCGGGGAGCGGACGCGCGTGACTCACGGGGACGCTCTTCGCCTCCTTGTATCCGTATGGTCCGTAGGTCCGTCAGACGCCACGCGGGCGCGGCGCGGGAAGCAGATGGTCAGACAGACTACGACAGCCCCGCCCCCCGTCGCGGCGGTGGCCACCGTTCACCTCGTGACACCAGAGGAAAACAATCAAAGCGCAAATCCATACCCCCGCCTCGTGCCCGACGGGACGGCAAATCCCGTGCCAACGCAATACGTAAAGCCGGGCGCATCGGATCGCGAATTGTAACGGCATACATCACATAGCAGTTACGAATGCCGTCGGGGGTCGGAGTCCCGCTATCACGGCCGGTAATCTTGAGAGAGTGCGTACCGACCGATTCCTCGCCCGCCTCTCACGGGAGCCGACACCGCCCGAGGTGCCCACCCCCGCGATGAGCCGGACCCGGATCACGCTCCTGTGGGTCACGGTGGGCATCTACGCCGCCGTCGTCGCGGCCGTGTTGAGCACCTCGTGGCTGGTCCGGCTCGACTGGCAGGTCATGCTGTTCCGGCCGTACAAGCAGTGGCCGGAGGTGCACGCCTTCCTCGACTATTTCGTGGTGCTCGGGCAGCGCGGCCCCATGGCGGTCCTCGTCGCCTCCTGGCTGAGTTGGCGCTGTTGGCGACAGCGGACGATTCGTCCGCTCCTGGTGCTGTTCACGACGCTGCTGCTGCTGAACCTCTCGGTGGGCGCCGCCAAGCTCGGCATGGCGCGCGAGGGCCCCCACTACGCGACCGTCATCGGCTCGAACGAGATGTGGGCCACCGGCGATATATTTCCGTCCGGCCACACCGCGAACGCGGTCGTCACCTGGGGAATCCTCGCCTACCTCGCCACCACGCCCACCACCCGCCGGATCCTGTCGGTCGTCGCCGCCGTCTTCTCGCTGAGCGTCGGCACCACCACGGTCTACCTCGGTACACACTGGGTGAGCGACGTGGTGCTGGGCTGGGCGGCCGGCCTGCTCGTGCTGCTCGCCCTGCCCTGGTGCGAGCCGGCGATCGCGCGGGCCGAGCGCCTGCTGCGGCGCCTGTGGGACCGGCTGCGCGGCACGCCGCCGCCCGCCACCGGCCTGCGCCCGCTGGACTTCGAGGTCACCGACCCGGTGACGCGGGTGGTCTCCCCGGTGGCGAGCGCCGCCGCCCGGCGGGGCCAGGAGGCGGGGCAGGAGCCCGAACGCGCGGTGGCCGGCGCGGCCCCCGGGGTGCGGTGACGGCGCCGCCCTCGCGGGCGGGTGCCCTCGGGCACGCGACGTCGGCCGTGGCGCGGGGCCCGGTCCTGAAGGCAGCGAGGGCCCTCAGCCCTGCCAGCAGCGGACGACCTCGCCGTCCCTGACCGCGAGGTTGAGCCGGCCCGGCATGTACTCCATGGTGATGACGGCGTCCGGCGGGAGGCGGCGCACCGTGCGCCAGCCGCGGGCGGTGGCACGCTCGGCCGCCTCGTCCGCGGCGAGGCCGACGTACGCGTCGGGAGGGTCGTCGGGAGTCTGCTGCCGAGGGGGAAGCGGTGCCATGGCGCCACCGTACGTCCTCGCCCGACCACCCGGAAGTCCCGCCCTGATCCGCGAAGTGTCACGCTTGTGTCACAGCTCCCCCGATCCGCGCCTCGTGCACGTTCTGTAATGGGCGTGCCCGAACGGCTCTTCGGCTTCCGACTCCCGCGACAATTCCCGGGTGCTTTGCCGCCCTTTTCCGACGTCCGCGAGACGCCGCGCGGAAAGTGTCGAATTCACCCGCGAGATGAACCGGGTGAACGTGAGGTTTATGACGGCTCACACCGGCGGTCCTCCGGGCCGTGGCCGGGGCCGCGGGGCCCACCGCCCGATGAGGCGATTCCCCTCACACGGGCGTGACCCGCGCCCCGCCCCGCCCGTTGAGCACGGGGCATCCCGCCAGCCGCGGCGGGATCCCGACCCGAGGAGCGACAGTGTCCCCCCTGCTCGACGTCAGCGACGATGTACGCGCCGAGATCGGCGACGAAGAGGCCCAACGGCTGCTCACCGGCGAGAACGCCCCGGAGAGCTACGACTGCACCTCGTGCCGCACCCCCGGCAACACGCGTCAGGAGCTCACCAGCACCGTGCTGTTCGTCGGCGAGGAGACGGCGGTCCTCGCCTTCGCCCACGCCTCGTGCATCCCCTCCCAGGTCGTCGCCGTCTCCGAGGACCAGCTGCGCGGCGCGGTGCGTTCCCTCACCGGCGCGGCCGACGGCGGCGAGGCGTACCACGGCGCGGGCCCGAGCGCCGGCACCGTCGAGGCGGGCGGCGCGATGGACGCGACGGCCCCGCACGCCGGGGGGTACGCGCCGGCGCCCGAGCCGCACCAGCCGGCTCCGGGGCAGGCCGTGCTCAGCGTCACCTGCGGTCAGATCCTGATCGACGGCCAGCTGCTCGCCGCGATCGTCGTCGAGCCCACCGGGCCCATCGCCCGCCCGGGCAGCCACGGCCCCGGCGACGACTTCCTGCCGCTGCTGATGGAGGCGGGCTTCCCGCTGGTCACGGACCTCACCTCGATTCCCGCGCCGTTGCCCGGCTGGTCGGTGCTGCTGGCCATGGGCCGGCTCCACGCCGTCCTGCAGTCCGTGCCGGGCGAGACGCAGCCGGTCGCCTGGTGGCAGGCCCACGACGCGCTGCCCGTCACCGACGGCTGGCGTGCGAGCGCCAACCGCCACCAGACCGTGTACGTCTACGCCGCCCCCGCCGGATCGATCGGCCAGCAGCCGCGGGAGGACCTGTTGCGGGAGGCCCTGGAGAAGGCCGCCGCGAGCGGCCTGCTGGTGGCCGCGGCGATGCCCCTGGCGGGCACCTAGGGCGGTCCGCGGACGCGCTGACCCGGGCGCGCCGACCCGGGCGCGCCGACCCGGTGCCCGCTCGGCGGTGTGAGCGCCGGTGAGCGCTCCCGTCTCCGGGCGCTCACCCTCTGGCGCGCACGCGGCTGGGACGTTCAGGTGCACCCACGCCGCTGGCCGCATCCGTCGGTGCGGCGGATCGTTGGACGGACGTGCAGCCTTACGAACCCTCACGACCGCAGCTCTCCTACCGCCACGGGCAGGCTCCCACCGGCACGGACATCCCCGGCATGCGCGCGCCTCACGATCGGCCGGTCGCCTCGTCGACGCCGATCTACGACTCGCTGTACGCCGAGTACCGGCGGATGTTCCGCGCGCTACCCGGGGACAGGTCGGGCGAGGAGGAGCTGCGGTTCTCGGGGTTCGGGGTGCCGCGCGTCACCTACGCGGCGACGGTTGGGGGGATCGGCGGCTGGCGGGCCCACGTCCGGCAGCCGGGGGTGATCCGATCCGGCGGCGTCTGGCAGGCCGTCCCGCCGAGCCACCACCCCCTCGGCGGGTACGGGGCCCACACCGCCCACACCGCCCACACCTCCCTCTACGCCCCGCAGGCCGGCGGCCCGCCACAGGCGGGCTATCCGGACCACGGCAGGGCGCTGCCCGCGGCCCTGCCCGCCGGCCGCCGCGACGCTCCCGGCGCCGGGCCCCACGAGGGGACGCCCGAGGGGCCCTGACGCCCACCGGCCAGGGTCTAGCCCTTGCGGGCCCTCCCCCGCTTCTCCCTGACCCGGACAGAGAGGTGGATGGGGGTGCCCTCGAAGCCGAACTCCTCGCGCAGCCGGCGTTCGACGTAGCGGCGGTACCCCGCCTCCAGGAATCCGGAGGCGAACAGCACGAACCGCGGTGGCATGGTGCCCGCCTGCGTCCCGAACAGGATGCGGGGCTGCTTGCCGCCCCGCACCGGGTGCGGGTGGGAGGCGACGAGCTGGCCGAGGAACGCGTTGAGCTTGCCGGTGGGCACCCGGCTCTCCCAGCTTTCGAGCACGGTCCGCAGCGCCGGGGCGAGCTTGTCGGTGTGGCGCCCGGTGTGGGCCGAGATGTTGACCCGGGGCGCCCAGCGCACCTGGACCAGCTCCTGCTCGATCTCCCGCTCCAGGTAGACGCGGCGGTCCTCGTCGAGCAGATCCCACTTGTTGTAGGCGATGACGAGGGCGCGGCCGGCGTCCACCACCATCGAGATGATGCGGGTGTCCTGCACGCTGATGGGCTCGGTGACGTCGATGAGCACGACGGCGGCCTCGGCCTTCTCCAGGGCGGCGGCGGTGCGCAGCGACGCGTAGTAGTCCGCGCCGTCCTGGAGGTGGACCCGGCGGCGGATGCCGGCCGTGTCGACGAAGCGCCATGTCTCCCCGCCGAGCTCGATCAGCTCGTCGACCGGGTCGCGGGTGGTGCCCGCCACCGAGTCGACCACGGAACGCTCCTCGCCCGCGACCTTGTTCAGCAGGGACGACTTTCCGACGTTCGGGCGGCCGAGCAGCGCGATGCGGCGCGGGCCGCCGGGGCCGAGGGCGAGGCCCTCGGCCGGTGCCTCGGGGAGCACGTCGAGCACCGCGTCGAGCATGTCGCCGGTGCCCCGGCCGTGGAGCGCGGAGACGGGGTGGGGCTCGCCGATCCCGAGGGACCACAGGTAGGCCGCGTCGGCCTCGGTCGAGGGTCCGTCCACCTTGTTGGCGCACAGCACGACGGGCTTGCCGGCGCGCCGCAGCAGCCGGACGACGTCCTCGTCGGTGTCGGTGACGCCGACGGTGGCGTCCACGACGAGCACCACCGCGTCGGCGGCCTCGACGGCGAACTCCGCCTGCGCGGCCACCGACGCATGGACGCCGAGCACGTCCCGCTCCCAGCCTCCGGTGTCGACCACCTTGAAGCGGCGCCCGGCCCACTCCGCCTCGTAGGTCACCCGGTCCCGGGTGACGCCGGGGCGGTCCTCGACGACGGCCTCGCGGCGGCCCAGAATGCGGTTGACCAGTGTCGACTTGCCGACGTTCGGGCGGCCGACCACGGCGAGGACAGGCAGGGGGCCGGTGGAGGCGGCCGCCAGTTCACCCTCGACCTCCGCGGCGTCGAAGCCCTCGTCGGCGGCGAGCTCCATGAACTCCGCGTACTCGGCATCGCCGAGCGCGCCGTGTCCGCCTCCGGCGCCGGCCTGGTTCTGCTCGTTCATGACGTCCTGTACCTCGTTCGTGGCGTGTCTCGTGGGCGGTCGTGGCCGCGGGGGCTGGGTGGTGTCCGGTCGGGTCCGGTCCGGTGGGGTCCGGTGGGCGTCACCGCCCGGTGAGCCTCCTGGCCTCCTTCAGGTGGGTGGTGAGCCGCTGCTGGACGCGGGTGGTGGCCTCGTCCAGCGCCGCGCGGGTGCGCCGCCCGCCCCCGCCGGCGTCGCCGACCGTGAACGGGTCCCCGAACACCGCGTCGATACGGGCCCGCAGCGGCGGAAGCGTTCTGACGACCCGGCCGCCGCGGTCGCTGCCGCCGAGTATGGCGACGGGCACGACGGGTGCGCCGGAGCGCAGCGCGAAGTACGCGAGCCCCGCTCTTATGGCGGCGAAGTCCCCCGAGGTGCGGGTGCCCTCGGGGAAGATGCCGAGGACACCGCCGTCGCCCAGCACGGCCAGGGCCGAGGCTATCGCGGCCCGGTCGGCGTTGTGACGGTCGACGGGGAGCTGGCCGATGCCGCGCAGGAAGACGCCGAGCGGGCCGACGAACGCCTCCCGCTTGACCAGGAAGTGCACCGGGCGCGGCGCCAGGGCCATCAGGACCGGGCCGTCGACGTTGTGGGAGTGGTTGACGGCGAGGATCACCGGCCCCTCGGCCGGCACCCGCCAGGCGCCGAGCGACCTCAGCCGCCAGGCCCCGTGCAGGACTCCGGCCGCCAGGCGGCGACCGGTCGCAGCTTGGCGTGCATTGGTCAACTCCGCCGCCGTCCCCGCCGCTCCTCGACGAGGCCGACCACGCACTCGACGACCTGCTCCAGGGAGAGGTCGGTGGTGTCCACCTCGATGGCGTCGTCCGCCTTGGCCATGGGAGAGGCCTTCCGTCCGGCGTCCGCGGCGTCGCGCCGCACGAGCGCCTCCCTGGTGCGGGCGACATCGGTGGCCGGGCCGCCCACCACTCCGGCGAGCTCCGCGCTGCGGCGCGCGGCTCTGGCCTCGGGGGAGGCCGTGAGGAAGATCTTGACGTCCGCCGCGGGCAGCACCACCACGCCGATGTCGCGACCCTCCACCACGATCCCGCCGCTCGCCGCCGCGGCGATCGAGCGTTGCAGCTCGGTGACGAGGGCACGCACCTCCGGGACGGCGCTGACGGCGCTGACGGCTCCCGTGACCTCCGGGCCGCGGATCGGTCCCGAGACGTCGGCGCCGTCGACGGTGATGGTCGGGGCCAGCGGGTCGGTGCCGGAGACGATGGAGGGCTTCGCCGCGACGGCGGCGACGGCCGCCGGGTCGCTGACGTCGATGTCGTTGGTCAGCATCCACCAGGTCATGGCCCGGTACTGGGCGCCGGTGTCGAGGTAGCTCAGGCCCAGCCGGGCGGCCACCGCCCTGGAGGTGCTGGACTTTCCCGTGCCGGACGGGCCGTCGATGGCGACGATGACGGGGTGTGCGGCCACGGTGAGAGGCACCTTTCTCGACAGACTCGACAGACTCGGCGGACTCGACGGGATCGACCGGCGCGGCTCGGCTCGCGCGCGAACGGTGGGACGGACGCGCTTCCCCCGGGACGGGGGTCGTCCTCTCCCGGGGATGAAGGGTACCGGTACCCCGCGACCGGCCGACGCGGACTACGGCCGGATCGACCAGCCGTGCTGCCGCAGCGCGGCGACCAGGGACGGCACCGCGGCCGGATCGACCATCAGCTGGACGAGGCCCGCCTGCTGGCCCGTGGCGTGCTCGATGCGGACGTCCTCGACGTTCACCCCGGCGCGGCCGGCCTCGGCGAAGATGCGGGCGAGCTCGCCCGGCTGGTCGCTGATCGGGACGGCCACCGTCTCGTAGACCGCGGGAGCCGCCCCGTGCTTGCCGGGGACCCGTACGCGCCCGGCGTTGCCGCGCCGCAGCACGTCCCCGACGGCCGCGGCGCCGTGCTCGCGCTTGGCCTCGTCGGCCGCCTGCAGGGCACGCAGCGCGCGCACCGTCTCGTCGAGGTCGGCGGCGACCTCGGCGAGCACGTCGGCCACGGGGCCGGGGTTGGCGGCGAGGATGTCGACCCACATCCCGGGGTCGGAGGCGGCGATCCTCGTCACGTCGCGGATGCCCTGCCCACACAGGCGCACCGCGCTCTCCTCGGCGTCCTCCAGTCGGGCGGCGAGGAGGCTGGAGACCAGCTGGGGGGCGTGGGAGACGAGGGCGACCGCGCGGTCGTGCGCCTCGGCGTCCATCACCACCGGCACGGCCCGGCAGAGCGCGACCAGCTCCAGCGCGAGGTTCAGCACCTCGGTGTCGGTCTCCGGGGTGGGGGTGAGCGCCCAGGGGCGGCCCTCGAAGAGGTCGGCGGTGGCCGCCAGCGGCCCGGACCGCTCCCGGCCCGAGAGCGGGTGGGTGCCGAGGTAGCTCGCCAGGTCCCCGCCGAGGGCGACGAGCTCCTGGCGCGGGCCGCTCTTGACGCTGCCGACGTCCACGTAGCCGCGGGCGGCGCCCCGCCGCTGCGCGGCGGCCACGGTCGGGGCGATGAACGCGGGCGGCACGGCGACGACGGCCAGGTCCACCGGCTCCGACGCGGGCTCCTCGGTGCCCGCGCCCAGGGCGGCGGCGGTGCGGGGCGCGTCCGGGTCACGGTCCTCCAGGTGGACCCGCACGCCGCGGCCGGAGAGGGCCAGGGCGACGGAGGTGCCGATCAGTCCGGTGCCGATGACCAGAGCGGTGCGCATTGCTCCAGCTTAGGTCCCGTCCCCGGCAGCCGGGTCACCCGCCCGGCCGGCACCGCTCACAGCCCGACCGCCCTCATCAGCTGGCCGACCTCGGTGGTCGTCATGCGGCGCAGCCAGCCCGACTTCTGGTCGCCGAGCGCGATCGGCCCGAAGTGGGTGCGCACCAGGCGGTCGACCGGGAAGCCGACCTCGGCGAGCATGCGGCGCACGATGTGCTTGCGGCCCTCGTGGAGCGAGACCTCGACCAGGTAGTTGCGGCCGGTGTTCTGCACGACGCGGAAGTGGTCGGCGCGGACCAGGCCGTCCTCCAGGCGCACACCCTCCTTCAGCCGCTTGCCGAGGTCACGCGGCACGGGGCCCTGGATCGCGGCGAGGTAGGTCTTCGTGATCCCGTAGCGGGGGTGGGTGAGGCGGTGGGCGAGCTCGCCGTGGTTGGTGAGCAGGAGCAGGCCCTCGGTCTCGGTGTCGAGGCGGCCGACGTGGAAGAGCCGGGTCTCACGGTTGGTGACGTAGTCGCCCAGGCAGGGGCGGCCCTCGGGGTCCTCCATGGCGGACACGACGCCGACCGGCTTGTTCAGGGCGAAGAACAGGTACTTCTGGGCGGCGATGGTCAGCCCGTCCACCTTGATCTCGTCCCGCTCGGGGTCGACGCGCTTGCCCTGGGTGGTGACGATCCGGCCGTTGACCTCGACGCGGGCGGCGTCGATCAGCTCCTCGCAGGCCCGGCGGGAGCCGAGGCCGGCGCGGGCGAGGACCTTCTGGAGGCGCTCGCCCTCGGGCTCGCCGAAGGTCTTCGGCAGGCGCGGGGCGGGGCGCTCGCGCTCGTATCCGGAGCGGACGCGGTCCTCCATCTGCGCCTGGAGCTCCCGGGAGCGCGCGGGGGGCGCCGCCTGGCCGCGCCGGCCGCCGGCGCGCTCCGGGCCTTTCCTCGCGCCCGGGGCGGCGGAGCGTCCCGCGGGCTTGCCCGTGGCCTTGCCCACGGGCCTGCCGGCCGCCCTGCCCGTGGCGCCGCTGGTGGGCCTGCCCGACGCGCCGCCGGAGGGCCTGCCCGTGGCCTGCCGGCCGGTGGACTGCCGGCCGCCCGCCTGGGCGCCGCCCTGGGACTGCTGGCCTCCCCGGCCTCCTGCCCCCTGCTGGCCTCCCTGGCCGCCGCCTCGCCTGCCGGCGGAGCCCGTGCCGCCTCCGCCCGCGGCGCTGCCGTAGCGGCGCTCCTCGGGGCGGGGCCTGCCCGTCCGCTGCTGCCGCCTGGTGTCGCGGCCCTCGCCCGCGCCCCGGTGGTTCCGGTTGCTGTTCCTGCCGCTGCTTCGCATCGTGATCCGTTAGCTGGTTGGTTGATGGTCGGTGGGTGTGCCGTCCGCGCCGCCCGTGTCATCCGTGTCGTCGGCGTCCACGTCCGCGTCGAACGACGGCATCCCCTCCTGGCTCTCGCCCTCGACCTGGTCCGCCTCCGGAAGGAACGGCGCCAGCTCGGGGAGCTCGTCGAGGCCGCGTAGCCCCATCCGCTCCAGGAAGTAGTTCGTCGTCACGTACAGGATCGCACCTGTTTCCGGTTCGGTGCCCGCCTCCTCGACCAGTCCGCGCTGGAGCAGGGTGCGGATGACGCCGTCGCAGTTGACTCCGCGCACCGCGGAGACCCGCGAGCGGCTCACGGGCTGGCGGTAGGCGATCACGGCGAGGGTCTCCAGCGCGGCCTGGGTCAGCCGGGCGTGCTGGCCGTCCAGGACGAAACGCTCCACGGCCTCGGCGTACTCGGGACGGGTGTAGTAGCGCCAGCCGCCGGCGACCAGCCGCAGCTCGAAGCCGCGACGGTCCCGCGCGTACTCGTCGGCCAGTTCGCGCAGCGCGTCGGCCACGGCCCGGCGCGGGTGGCCGAGCACCCGGGCGAGGTGGTCGACGGTGGCGGGCTCGTCGACCACCATCAGCACGGCCTCCAGCGCGGGCTTCAGCTCCGGCTCGGCGGCCTGCGGGGCCTCGTCGGCCGGGGCGGGCACGGGCACGGGGGCGGCGGCGGCGCCGTCGGCCGGCTGCGTCATGTGCGCTCCTTCTCGGATTCCGGCCGCGACGCGCGGTCGAACTCGTCGGTGACGAGGGTGTGCCCGTCCTCCGGGCCACGCCAGGCGATGGTCAGCGGACCGAGCGCCTCGTCCTGCTCCAGGGTGACGGCGCGCTCGCGGTAGAGCTCCAGGAGGGCGAGGAAGCGGGCCACCACGGTGAGGGTGTCGGGGGCGTCCTCGACGAGGTCGGCGAAGGTGGCCTCGCCCCGTTCGCGGAGGAGGGAGACCACCAGCCGGGCCTGCTCGCGCACGCTGACCAGCGGTGCGTGGATGTGGTCGACGTAGACCTGGGGTTTGGGCTTGGGCTGCATCGCCTTCACGGCCAGCCGGGCGAACCCCTCGGGTCCGAGGCTGATCACGACGTCGGGAAGCAGTTCGGCGTGGTGTGGTTCGAGCCCGACGGTCCTGGGGTGGCGGTGGGCCTCGCTGGCCAGCCGGTCGGAGAGGATCGCGGCGACCCGCTTGTAGGCGCGGTACTGGAGCAGGCGGGCGAAGAGCAGGTCGCGGGCCTCCAGGAGGGCGAGGTCGGCCTCGTCCTCCACCTCGGCCGCCGGCAGCAGGCGGGCCGCCTTCAGGTCCAGCAGCGTCGCGGCCACGACGAGGAACTCGGTGGTCTGGTCGAGGTCGAAGTCCGGGCCCATGGCCCTGATGTGGGCCATGAACTCGTCCGTGACGCGGGAGAGCGCCACCTCGGTGACGTCGAGCCGGTGCTTGGAGATCAGCTGGAGCAGCAGGTCGAAGGGGCCCTCGAAGTTCTCCAGCACGACGCGGAAGCGCCCGTCGTCCTCCTCGGCGGGGGCGTCCTCGGCGCCGGGCTCCTCGGCCCCGTCGGCGTGCCCGACGTCGTCTGGCTCCTCGGCCCCGTCAGGTCCTCCGGTGCCGTCGCTCTCGTCGACGCCTGCGACGCCTTCGACGTCCCCGGTGCCGTCGATGGCCTCGGGGACCTCGGCGGGCTCGGCGGGCTCGGGGCCGATGTCGCCCACGGCGTCCGCACGGTCCGCCGTGGGGGGGCGCGGCGGGGCGGGCGTCTCCCGCGCCGGCGGTACGGGGCCGGTGGCGGGCTCGGAGAGCGGCGCCGACGCGCCCGGGCCCGCGCCCAGGGCGCGACGACGGCGAGGGGACCCGCTCATCGCGGGCCGGTGCCTCGCGCGCGCCACGTCGCGCCGCCCTGGTCGACATCGCGACGAACGCCCTCGTCGACAGGGCGCCACCGCGACAGGGCGGCATGTCGACTCCGGCACACGGCGTCGCCCGCCCGCCCGTGGCGGGCCGCGGGGAGTACGGGGTGTCGGTCGACGCGTCCCACGGGACGGCTAACGGCCACGGAGGCGGCGCACGAGGATGCTCGCCTCGCCACGGGACTCCAGGTCCGCGAGCACGACCGCGACGGCCTCCCGGACGATCCGGCCACGGTCCACCGCCAGGCCGTGCTCGCCCCTGAGCACGAGCCGGGCGTGCTCCAGGTCCATCAACTCCTCGGCGGAGACGTAGACCGTGATCTTCTCGTCGTGCCGCTCCCGACCGCTGGGGCGACGCGCCGCGCGGCCGCGGCGGGACGCGCTCTCCTGACCGCCGCCCGACGCCTTGCCGCGGGAGCGGGCCGCCCGCGTGCCCTGCCCCGGCACCGCCGCGTCGCGGCTGACGGAGGACCGTTCGGTCGCGGTCTCGGCGCCCGCCGTCTCCTCGCCGCCCTCACCGGCGGCAGTCGTCGCGGGCGGCCGCTGCTCGCCCGCCGGGCCCGGCACCCGGGGCGGGGTGCCGTCCCGGGGGGTGTCCTGGGTGCTACTCGCGTGCTCGGGAGGGGTCGAGGGCTGCACCGCGGCCCCTCCGGTACTACGGAACAGTTCGTCGGCCGCCGGGAGACTCACTCGGCGTGGCACCGGGCGAGCACCTCCCTGGCGAGCTGGCGGTAGGCGGCGGCACCGACGGAGTTCGAGGCGTAGGTGGTGATGGGCTCACCGGCGACCGTGGTCTCCGGGAAGCGGACGGTGCGACCGATCACCGTGTGGTAGACGTTGTCGTCGAACGCCTCGACGACGCGGGCGAGCACCTCCCGGCTGTGGACGGTGCGGGAGTCGTACATGGTCGCCAGGATGCCGTCGAGCCGCAGGTCGGGGTTGAGCCGCTCCTGCACCTTCTCGATCGTCTCCGTCAGCAGCGCGACACCGCGCAGCGCGAAGAACTCGCACTCCAGCGGCACGATCACCTTGTGCGCGGCGGTGAGCGCGTTCACGGTGAGCAGGCCGAGGGAGGGCTGGCAGTCGATGATGACGAAGTCGTAGTCGCCGAGGAGGGGCTGGAGCGCGCGCTGGAGGGTGGACTCCCGCGCGACCTCGCTGACGAGCTGGACCTCGGCGGCGGACAGGTCGATGTTGCTCGGCAGCAGGTCCATGCCGGCGACGGCGGTCTTCAGCAGCACCTCGTCGGGGGCCATGCCCCGCTCCATGAGCAGGTTGTAGATCGTGAGGTCGAGCTCCATGGGGTTGACGCCGAGGCCGACCGAGAGCGCGCCCTGGGGGTCGAAGTCGACCAGCAGCACGCGGCGGCCGTACTCGGCGAGGGCGGCGCCGAGGTTGATGGCCGAGGTGGTCTTGCCGACGCCCCCCTTCTGGTTGCACATGGCGATGATCTTCGCCGGGCCACGCTCGGTCAGGGGGCCGGGGATGGGAAAGTACGGCAGAGGGCGGCCGGTGGGTCCGATGCGCTCGCGGCGCTGCCGGGCGGCGTCGGGCGCGATGGTGGCCGCGTATTCGGGATCGGGCTCGTACTCCGCGTCGGGGTCGAAGAACTCCCCGTCGGAGAGGTCGTAGTCAGGGTAACGGTCGGTCTTGCCGGCCGTGTGGTCTGATGCCATGCGGTTCATCTCATGGCCGTCCGTGCTCTGATGCGCTGTCATGCTCGGTTGGCTCTGGTGGGTTGCGAATGTGTGGACAGCGACGGAGCCGAGGCCCGTCAGATCCGAGACTCCTAGATGCCTGTGAGGGACCCCTGGTTGTCCTTCCCCGGGAGTAATTGTCGACTCATTCACAAGTCGTCTTACCTCCTTGGGGACCAGGAAACTTCTAGACAGGGTCAGCGTTCACCATGCCGACGTTTGGCGACTCTATGGCGTGTCGGCGGTCCGCAGCAACACAATCCGCCGGACCGGCATGGATGTGTCGGGCGTCGAACATTCACTTGTCAAGGGCACAACCCTCTCCAGTGGGGCGATTCACCAGCGAGCGAATCGGCCGAAAAGCGACGTTCGAGGCGAGTCGATGGGTGGTCACCGTCTCCCCACCGGACGATCGCGCGGTCACGCCTCGGCCAAGTCCATCCCCCTGGTGTGACATTCGTGATGTTGACGTCGTAGGTTGACCAGTCGACCCGCGAACCCACGAGAGGCGCACCGAACGAGCCGCCGCCGGACGGGTCACCGCCGACGGCGTCCCGCGCTGTCCGGGCTCCCGGACCCTACACCACCGCCCCGCCGCGCCCGGCCGACGCGCGCGCCGTCGGCGCGTCAGGCCGGAAGGCCCCGGCCCGCCTCCTCCAGGCGTCCGGCGAGGCGCAGCCGCAGGGCGGCCTGAAGCTGCTCGTCGCCCGTCCTGCCGGCCTGCCGCAGCGCCAGCCGGGCCGTGCGCTGGGAGTCCTTCAGCCAGCCGGCGAGGCGCTGCACGAGCGCCGCCTCGGCGAGCGCCTCCGCCTGCGCGTGAACGTCCCCCAGCCGCCGGTAGGCCGCGGCCGACGCCCGCCAGGAGCGCAGCGCCTCCTGCCAGTTCGCGACGCGCCCGAGCACGGTGCCGATCCGGCCGTGGAGCCGCGCGGCACCGGCCAGGTCGCCGCGGGACTGCGCGTGGGCCAACGCCCTGCCGTACCAGTCGGCGGCCCGCTGCCAGTCCCCGAGGTCGGCGTAGGTGTCGCCGAGGGAGATCAGGGCGCGGCCCGCCGCCGGGTCGGGGTCGCGGTGGGTTCTGGCGGCCTCCAGCGCCGCGCGGTAGCGATCGAGCGCCTCGGTGGGGCGGCCGGCGCCGGCGTCGAGGTCGCCGAGGCTCAGCAGGGCCGTCGCCTGCTCTCGGGGCAGCCGCTGACGTTCGGTGACCCCGAGGACGAGTTCGTTCAGGCGGTAGAGGTCGGGGGCGGCGTCGTCCTCGCCGCGGTGGGTCACCAGGGCCCTGCCCAGCGCCGCGATCAGCCGCCGGGCCAGGGTGTCGAGCTCCCCGTCGGTGGCGGCCAGGCGGGCGGCGGCGAGCAGTTCGGGCCGACGGGCGGCCAGCCAGGCGTCGGCCGAGGCGGCACTGCCGAAGCGCAGCGTCGCCGGGAGCGACGCCAGCCAGGTGCGCGCCGGGGTGCCGGGCGGCTCGGTGACAGCCTCGCAGGCGCGCAGCAGCGTCACGGTCCGCTCCAGCATCCTGGCCTGGGCCAGGAGGGCGTCGGCGGACTTCTCCCGCGTCCGCAGCAGCGCCGTGAGCAGCGGGTGCAGGCAGCCGGGGACACGGTAGGAGGGCTCGGCGGCGGCCGGGGTGCCGGGGGCGGGGCGCGGCCGCGTGGGATGGAGCAGGCCGGCTCCCGCGAGGTCGGCGAGGAGCGACCGCGCGACGTCGGTGGGGCTGCCGACGAGGGCGGCGGCGGTCTGGGCGTCGGCGATCCCGAGGGGCGCGAGCGCCAGCAGGCGCAGCAGCCGGGCGGCCGGGGTGGGCAGCATCGCGTGGACCATGCGGAACGCCCGCCGCAGGGGTACGTCCACGGCGGGGGTCGCGACGGCCGGGCCGGCCGCGCCGCCCGCCATCCCCTCGGGTCCTTCCGCCCGCGCCGTCCCGCTCGCCCCACTGATCCCGCCCATCCCGGGCATTCCATGCATCCCGCTCGTCCCGGACGCTCCACCCGTCCTGGGCACCCCACTCGCCCCGGGCGTCCCGATCGTCGCCCCCACGACGGACTCCCCCGCCTCGTCTCCCACCGCCCCGGTGGAGTCACCGAGGTCGTCCAGGCCGTCGGCGGCGGGCTCGGCCATGCGGCGCAGGGCGTCGACGACGGCCGCCTCGGGGTGCGCGGCCAACCACCCGCTCACCAGCACCAGCGCCGCGGGCAGATGCCCGCACGCCTCGGCCAGCCGCTCCGCGGCCGTGGGGTCGACGGTGACGCGGACGTCCCCGGCGCCGCGCGCCAGCAGCCGCACGGCCGGCGTGCCCCGCAGGCCGCCCAGGGTGCACGGCCGCACGTCGGGCACGCCGGTCAGCGGACCGTGGGACACCGCGATGACCAGGCAGTCCCGCGTGTCGGGCAGGAGGCCGTCCAGCTGCGTGCCCGAGGCCACGTCGTCCAGCAGCAGCACCGTGCGCCGTCGGTCGAGCGCCTCGCGCAGTTCGGCGGTGAGGTCGTCCTCGTCCGCGCCGGCGGGTGCCCCGAGGCCGAGGTGACCCAACAGCTCGCGGACGGTGCGCTCGGTGGTGACCGGGCGCCCGTCCGGGTCGGTCAGCCGGGCGCGCAGCAGGCCGTCGGGGTACGCGCCCGAGGCGAGCATCCGGCCGGCGAACTCCTCGGCCAGCGCGGTCCGCCCGCTGCCGGGCCGCCCGGCCACCAGCAGCACGCGGGCGCGGGGGACGGGACGGCCCGCCAGGGTGTCCAGGCCGGCCCGTTCCACGTCGGCATGGAGCGCGGCCAACTCCTCGCGGCGGCCGAGCAGGGCCGTCGTGACGGTGGCGCTCGCCTGCTCGCCTGCCCGCTCCGTCACGGTGCCCTCCTCGCTCACGGAGTGAGCGTATGCCAGTGCGCCCCTGATGGCAGGTCAGGACACGTCAACGCGACGGTTCCGCGGCCGCGCGGGCGCCCGCGCCCCGCCTCAGGCGGGGTAGGGGCGGGCCAGCCAGGGGGCGTCGGCCGGGCGGAGCGCCTCCAGACCGTCCCCGGCGCGGGCGGCCTGGAGGGCGAGCACGCCCACGGCGAGGCAGTTGTTGTGCAGGCGTCCGGCGAGGACGCCCCCGACCAGCTCCGCCAGCGGCACACGGGCGTGACGCATGACGGCCTCCTCCCCCGTCACCGCGTACCGCTCGCCCTCGGCCTCCGACAGCTCGCGGGCGAGGAAGACGCGGACCGCCTCGTCGCAGCCGCCCGGCGTCGTGTAGACGTCGAGCAGGACGCGCCAGTCCTCCGCCTTGACGTGGGCCTCCTCGTACAGCTCGCGCTGCGCGGCGTGGAGCGGGTTCTCGCCGGGGACGTCGAGCAGGCCGGCGGGGATCTCCCAGAGGGTGTGCCGCACGGGGTGGCGGTACTGCTCGATGACGACGACGCGGTCCCGCTCGTCGAGCGCGACGACGGCGACCGATCCGGGGTGGACCTGGTAGTCACGGGGGGAGGTGGTGCCGTCGGGCATCACCACCTGGTCGGTCCTGACGCTCGTCTTGTTGCCGGTGAACGGGACCGTCGTGGTGGTGACGGGCCAGCTGGCGGGGGCGTCGGCGAGGGGCTTCCCCTCCGGATGGGTCATGGCGCCGGTGTCCTCGCGTCGGCCGCCGGGGCGGTGGCGGTGGCCGGCTTGTCGGCGTGCGTGTCGCGCAGCCGGACGGCCGCCTCGACCAGCCCCGCGAAGAGCGGATGGGGGCGGGTCGGGCGCGACCTGAGCTCCGGATGAGCCTGGGTCGCGACCAGGTAGGGGTGGACCTCGCGCGGGTACTCGACGAACTCCACGAGCCGGTTGTCCGGCGAGGTCCCGGAGAAGACCACGCCGGCCTTCTTCTCCAGCTCCGCCCGGTAGGAGTTGTTGACCTCGTACCGGTGGCGGTGGCGCTCCTCGACGTACGGCTCGCCGCCGTAGACCTCGCGGACGATGGAGCCCTCGGCGAGCTTGGCCGGATACAGGCCCAGCCGCATCGTGCCCCCCATGTCGCCGTCGCCCGAGACGATGTCGAGCTGCTCGGCCATGGTGGAGATCACGGGGTGCGCGGTGCCCTGCTCGAACTCCGTGGAGTTCGCCTCGCCGATGCCCGCGAGGTTGCGCGCCGCCTCGATCACGACGCACTGCAGGCCCAGGCAGAGCCCCAGCAGCGGGATGCGGTGCTCCCTGGCGTAGGTGATCGCGGCGATCTTGCCCTCCACGCCGCGCTCGCCGAAGCCGCCGGGGATGCAGACGGCGTCGCAGTCCGCGAGCAGCCGGGCGGCGCCGCCGGGGGCCCGGCAGTCGTCGGAGGTGACCCACTTGATCCGCACGCGGGCGTTGTTGGCGAAGCCGCCGGCCCGCAGGGCCTCGATCACCGACAGGTACGCGTCGGGCAGGTCGATGTACTTGCCGACCAGCGCGACCGTGACCTCGTGCTCGGGGTGGTGGACCCTGCGCAGCAGG
Source organism: Streptomyces sp. 4N509B (assembly GCF_052245655.1). Taxonomy (NCBI): domain Bacteria; kingdom Bacillati; phylum Actinomycetota; class Actinomycetes; order Kitasatosporales; family Streptomycetaceae; genus Streptomyces; species Streptomyces sp. 4N509B. The sequence continues at coordinate 17,957 of NZ_JBQQBZ010000040.1, read as the reverse complement.
TCGTTCCACTGGGTCCAGTTCACGTCGCGGAACGGCAGGTCCAGGCGGCGCACCACGTACGCGTCGAGGCCCTCGCCGTGGAGCACGCGCGGGATGTCGTAGATCGACTTGGCGTCGATGGCGGCCACCACCGCGGCCTCCTCGACGTCGCACATGAGGGAGACCTTGCGCTTGATCGCGGCGGGCACGTCGCGGTCGGCTCGCAGCACGATCGCGTCGGGCTGGATGCCGATGTTCCGCAGGGCGGCGACCGAGTGCTGGGTGGGCTTGGTCTTCAGCTCACCGGAGGGGCCGATGTAGGGCAGGAGGGAGATGTGGACGACGAAGACGCGGTCCCGGCCGACCTCGTGCCGCACCTGACGGACGGCCTCCAGGAAGGGCAGGGACTCGATGTCGCCGACCGTCCCGCCGACCTCCGTGATCACGACGTCGACGTCGTCGGAGGCCATGCGGCGGATGCGGTGTTTGATCTCGTTGGTGATGTGCGGGATGACCTGCACGGTGTCGCCCAGGTACTCGCCGCGACGCTCCTTGGCGATCACGGTCGAGTAGATCTGGCCGGTGGTGACGTTCGCGCTGCCGTCGAGGTCGACGTCAAGGAAGCGCTCGTAGTGTCCGATGTCGAGGTCGGTCTCGGCGCCGTCGTTGGTGACGAACACCTCACCGTGCTGGAACGGGTTCATCGTGCCCGGGTCGACGTTCAGGTACGGGTCCAGCTTCTGCATGGTGACCCGCAGCCCGCGCGCCTTGAGCAGCGCTCCGAGACTGGAGGCGGTCAGCCCCTTGCCGAGTGAGGAGGCGACTCCGCCGGTGACGAAGATGTGCTTGGTCGTCGTAGTACTGGGCGGCATGGCCAAGAAGTGCTCCCGTGGTCGCGAGGTCGGATGCGCGACGACGTCCACCGGGGGTCCGAGCGGGGCGCCATCGGTGCGGTTCGGGGGTTGCGCTGCCCTCCGCTCCACGGGCTACCAGCGTATCAGCGGGCGCCCGCGCGGGGGCGCGCACGGCCAATCGTGCACTCGTGAGAGATCGGACTCTTCCCTTCATTATCCAACAAAGCTCTTCGTATACTCCACTCGTTGTCACGCAGCGGTCGAGCGGAACCCAAAGCCTCGTCGTATCCTGCTCGGACGCTCTGATGGGCGTTGGACAATGGCGTCCCACGGCACTCGGGGGCGCACTCCCTGCTGTTCGACTGGAGATGCAAGTGGCCGGGCGCATCGAGGATTACGGGCTCGTCGGAGACATGCAGACCGCCGCGCTCATCGGCCGGGACGGCTCCGCCGACTGGCTCTGCCTCCCGCGATTCGACTCACACGCCGTCTTCGCGGCCCTGCTGGGCACCGAGGAACACGGCTTCTGGCGGCTTGGCCCCGCCCACGGCCGGGACGTACCCCCGCCTCCCGCCAGCCGTCGCCGGTACAAGGGCGACTCGCTGGTGCTGGAGTCGGAGTGGGACACGCCCCGCGGCACCGTGAGAGTGACGGACTTCATGCCGCCTCGCGGCCGGGACGCTCCCCAGCTGATCCGCATCGTGGAGGGCATCAGCGGCCGGGTGCCGATGCGCTCCGCGCTGCGCATGCGCTTCTCGTACGGCTGGGTGGTGCCCTGGGTCCACAAGGTCGACGACCGCACCGTGGCGGTGGCCGGCCCCGACTCGGTCTGGCTGGACACCGACGTGGACACCTACGGCCGGAACCTGACCACGTACTCCGACTTCACCGTGGCGCCCGGCGACCGGGTGACGTTCGCGATCAGCTGGCAGCCCTCCCACAAGCAGCCGCCGCCGGTGCCGACGCCCGTGGAGGCGCTGGCCGAGACGGAGGAGTTCTGGCGGGACTGGGTGGCGCAGTGCACGTACCACGGCCCGTACCGCGAGGCCGTGGTCCGCTCGCTGATCACGCTGAAGGCGCTCACCTACGAGCCCACCGGCGGCATCGTCGCCGCCCCCACCACCTCCCTGCCGGAGGAGATCGGCGGCTCGCGGAACTGGGACTACCGCTTCACGTGGCTGCGGGACGCGGCCATCACGCTCTCCTCGCTGCTGCGGACCGGCTACGTCGAGGAGGCCCGCGCCTGGCGCGAGTGGCTGCTGCGCGCCGTCGCGGGCGACCCGCAGAACCTCCAGATCATGTACGGCATCGCCGGCGAGCGGGAGCTCGCCGAGGCCGAGCTGTCCTGGCTTCCGGGCTACGAGAACTCCCAGCCGGTGCGGATCGGCAACGGCGCGGCCGGCCAGCTCCAGCTCGACGTCTACGGCGAGGTGACCGAGGCGCTGCACCTGGGGCACATGACGGGCCTGGCCCGCAACGACCACGCCAACCTGCTCCAGCTCAAGCTCATCCGGTACCTGGAGGAGCACTGGTTCGAGCCGGACGAGGGCATCTGGGAGGTGCGCGGGCCGCGCCGGCACTTCGTCCACTCCAAGGTGATGGCCTGGGTCGCGGTGGACCGGACGGTGAAGCTGATCGAGTCCGGCGAGGTGGACGGCCCGCTGGAGCGGTGGCGTGAGATGCGTGACGAGATTCACCGCACGGTCTGTGAACGCGGTTACGACAAGGAGCGCAACACCTTCACCCAGTCCTTCGGATCCAAGGAGCTGGACGCCTCCCTGCTGCTCATCCCGCAGGTGGGCTTCCTGCCGCCGGACGACAAGCGGGTGATCGGCACGATAGAGGCGATCCAGCGCGAGCTGTCCACGCTGGACGGCTTCATCCTGCGGTACCCGACGGCGGGCGCGCAGACCGGCGTGGACGGGCTGGAGGGCGACGAGGGCGCGTTCCTGGCCTGCTCGTTCTGGCTCGCCGACGACCTGGCCATGATCGGCAGGGTGGACGAGGCCAGGAAGCTGTTCGAGAAGCTGCTGGCGCTGCGCAACGACCTGGGGCTGCTGGCCGAGGAGTGGGACCCGCGCCGCATGCGGCAGGTGGGCAACTTCCCGCAGGCCTTCAGTCACGTGCCGCTGATCGACACGGCGCTGCGGCTGACCGCCTCCGGCGCGTACGGCGACTGAGGCCCGCGCCGGACCGACACCTCCACGAGCGCGCTCGACGCGGGGCCTGTGCCCCGGGCCGGGCGCGCTCGCGTTTGTGTGCGCCGACGGCGCACGGACGCGCCCACGCGCCCCTGAAACGCCTCGACGCCCCCGGATGGCTCCGGGGCTGGACCCTCCCCGTTCGCCCGGGTGCGCGCCCCCACGCCCCGTGAACCCCGCCCTTCCACTCCGCCAGCCGGGGCGGAGCACGGTGCTCAGGTCGAGGGCGCGAGCTCGTCGTAGACGCTCAGCACCTGCGCGACCGTGGTGTCCTCCGTCGGCCAGCTGCCCGCGCGGCCACGGCCCGCCTCGGCCAGGGCCGCGCGGCGCTCGGGGTCGGCCAGCAGGGCGGCGACCGCCCTGCCGAGCGCCACCGCGTCACCGTAGGGCACGAGGACCGCCGCGTCCCCGACGAGGTCGGGCACCCCGCCAACGGCGGTCGCCACCAGCGGCACGCCGCACCGCATCGCCTCCTGCGCCAGGGGCGCCTGCGCCGCCCACCGCGCCGCGAACACCACGACGTCGGCCACGCCCACCAGGCGGGTCACGTCCTCACCGCGGCCGAGCAGCCGCACCGGCAGCTCCTCCCGCTCCACGCGCCGCCGCACCGCGGCCCGCCGCGAGCCCTCCCCCGCGACGACCAGCAACGGCTGCGGGCTCATCCCACGCCAGGCCCGCGCGGCGGCCAGCAGCGTCTCCAGCGGCGCCGGGTCCCCGTCGGGCTCGATGCGGACCGCGGTGACCAGCAGCGGCCGGTCGACGGCGCCGAGCTCCGCCCGCAGCTTGTGGGCGGACGCGACGTGCCGGTCCTGGTGGTCCAGCGGGGAGCGGGGCGCGGGCAGCACCACGGGGGCCAGGCGTGCGTCGCGGGCGCCGCGGCTGCGGGCCCGTTCCACGAGGTCGGAGGTGGCGCCGAGCACCACGGTGGCGGCCCTGGCCACCCAGAGCTCGCTCACCCGCCGCAGCTGCGCGTGGAGGCCGCGCAGCGCGGGCCGGGTGTGCCAGGTGACCACGAGGGGGACCCGCCGGCCGCGCAGGGCCAGGGAGGCGAGCAGCCCCACCCGCATCCCGTGGGCGTGCACCAGGTCGGCGTCGGCGCACACCACGCGCAGCAGACCGACGGCGGCCAGCCGGGACCGCGCGGTCACCGGCACGAACGTCGCCCCGGCCCGGCTGAGGTCGTGCCGCCGCTCGGCCGACGGCGGCGCGCAGACCGTGACGCGCAGGCCCCGCGCCACGAGCCCCGCCGACAGCGACCGCACGTGCGCCCCGGTGCCGGCGCTGCCTCCGCCCAGCAGCTGCACGACGTGCTGGGGAGCGCGGCCGTGCCCGGGGGCGGGGCTACTCACGGCAATCCCTCACCTGCCCCGTCGCACGCAGCTGTGCGTGGCTCACGGCTGTACCTCATTCGCTGGGAGTTCCGCTGAAGGTTCCGCTGCACGTTCCGCTCGGAGTTCTGGACGGTCCGGGAGTTCCCGGGGATCGGCTGGCTCGTTGGTGCTCTGGCCACGTGTCCGCCGGACACACACACGAGGTGGCATCCGAGACCGGGAGTCCACGACGTGGAATCGCGTCGTCCAGCATGCCAGCCAGTCCGCCCGCGCGACAGCGCCCGCCACCCGCACGGTCTACGCGGGCGCCGCGTCCCTCCCCGCCCCGCCGCCGTGGCCCAGCCTGGCCGCCGTGGCCAGCAGCTCCTCCGCGTGGGCGCGGGCGAGGTCGGAGTCCTCCTGGCCCGCGAGCATGCGCGACAGCTCCCGCACCCGTCCCTCGCCGTGGACCGACCGCACCCCGCTGCGGGTGACGGATCCGTCGCTGGTCTTCTCCACCACCAGATGCCGGTCGGCGAACGCGGCGACCTGCGGCAGGTGCGTGACGACCACGACCTGGGCGGAGTCCGCCAGCCGCGCCAGCCGGCGCCCCACCTCCACGGCCGCGCGCCCGCCCACGCCCGCGTCCACCTCGTCGAACAGGTACGTCGGCACCGGCGCGGCGCCCGCGAAGACGACCTCGACCGCCAGCATGACGCGGGAGAGCTCGCCGCCGGAGGCACCCTTGGCGATCGGGCGCGGCGGCGCCCCGGGGTGGGGGGCGAGCAGCAGCTCGATCTCGTCGACGCCGTGAGGGCCGAACGCCAGCTGGCGCCCGCCCACCTCCAGGCCCTCCTCGCCCTCGGGCGCCGGGGTCTGCCGCACGTCGACGTGGACGCGCGCGTGCGGCATGGCCAGCTGCGTCAACTCCTCGGTGACCGCGTCCGCGAACCGCTTGGCGGCCTCGCTCCTGGCCTCGGTGAGGGCCAGGGCCAGCGCCGCGAGCCGGTCACGCAGCGCGGCCTGCTCGGCGGCCAGGCCGTCGATGCGGTCGTCGTCGCCGTCGAGCTCGGACAGGCGGGCCGCGCTCCGCTCCGCCCAGGCCAGCACGGCCGCGCAGCCGTCGTCGGCCCGTCCCTCCCCGCCCGGCCCGTACGGGTCCGCGTACTTGCGGATCAGCTGGGCCAGCACGGCGCGGCGCTCCTCGACCGCGGCCAGGCGCAGCGGGTCGGCGTCCAGGCCCGCCGCGTACCCGGCGAGGTCGCCGGCGACGTCGGCCAGCAGGATGCCGACCTCGGCGAGCCGCTCGGCGAGCTGGGCCAGCGCCGGGTCGTGCTGCTGCACGGCGCTGAGCGCCCGCTGTGCGCCGGCGGTGAGCGTCACCGCGTCGGTGCCGTCGGAGTCGGCCGGGTCGCCCGCGAGCGCGGCGTGGCCGGCCGCGGCGGCCGAGGCCAGGGCCTCGGCGTGGCCGAGCCGCTCGGCCTCGGCGGCGAGCTCGGCGTCCTCGCCCGGCCGGGGCTCGGCGGCGGCGATCTCGTCGAGCCCGAAGCGCAGCAGGTCGGCCTCCTGGGCGCGTTCGCGGGCGCGGGTGGTCAGCTCGGCCAGCTCGCCCGAGACCTCCAGCAGCCGCCGGTAGCCCTCCCGGTAGGCGGCGAGCGGCTCGGCGACCGCGGCCCCGGCGTAGCGGTCCAGCGCCTCGCGTTGCCGGGCCGGGCGCAGCAGCCCCTGCTGGTCCGTCTGGCCGTGGACGGCGACGAGCTCCTCGCCGAGCTCGGCCAGGAGGGCCGCGGGCACCGTGCGGCCGCCGACGTGGGCGCGGGACCGTCCCTCGGCGGAGATCGTGCGGCTGACCAGCAGAGCCCCCTCGTCGAGTTCGGCGCCCGCCTCCCTGGCGCGACGGGCGGCCGGCGCGTCGGCGGGCACGGCGACCCGGCCCTCCACGACGGCGGCGGCGGCGCCGACGCGTACGAGGCCGGCGTCGGCGCGCCCGCCGAGCAGCAGGCCGAGACTGGTGACGACCATGGTCTTCCCCGCACCGGTCTCGCCGGTCACCGCGGTGAAGCCCGAGGACAGCTCGACCACGGCGTCGTCGATCACGCCGAGGTCCCTGATCCGCATCTCCTCCAACACGGGTACGACCATACGAGGTGCGCGGCCCCGAAGGCGACGGCGGTTCGTCCCTCGGCTCCTCCCCCGGCCGCCGTCCGGCGCGCGGTCAGTGCGGCGCGCCCCGCCAACCCGCCACCGGCAACGCGAACTTCGCGACGAGCCGGTCGGTGAACGGCGCGCGGTGCAGCCGCGCCAGACGGACAGGAACGGCCCCGCGCCGCACCTCCACCCGCGCGCCGGGGGGCAGTTCGGTGCTGCGCCTGCCGTCGCACCACAGCACGCCGTGCCCGGTGTGGCGCCTGACCTCGACGGCGAGCACGGAGTCGGGTGCGGTGACCAGGGCCTTGGCGAACAGGGCGTGGGCGGAGATCGGGACCATCAGCAGCGCCTCGACCTCCGGCCAGACCACGGGCCCGCCGGCGGAGAAGGCGTAGGCGGTGGAGCCGGTGGGGGTGGCGCAGACCACGCCGTCGCAGCCGAACGCCGAGACCGGGCGGCCGTCCACCTCGGTGACGACCTCCACCATGCGTTCGCGGGCGGCCTTCTCGACGGTCGCCTCGTTCAACGCCCAGTCGGTGTGGACGACGTGCCCGGTGCCGGCGTCCGCGCGCACCAGCACGTCGAGGGTCATGCGCTCCTCGACCTCGTAGGCGCGGGCGACGACGCGGCCGACCACCTGGTCGAGGTCGTCCCGTTCGGCCTCGGCGAGGAAGCCGACGCGGCCGAGGTTCACGCCCAGCATCGGCACGCCGGAGGCCCGGGCGAACTCCGCGCCGCGCAGCAGGGTGCCGTCGCCGCCGAGCACGATCAGCAGCTCGCAGCCGTCGAGCAGTTCGCTGCCGGCCCCGGGGTCGAGGGCGGTGGACGCGTCCCCCCGCTGGGGCTTCTTGACGCGCTCCACCTGGTCGGGCAGGGGGAGGTCCTCGGCCTCCTCGGCGAGGGCTCGCACGCCGATGCCGTGGGCCAGCAGCCCCTGGACGACGAGTTCGGCGCTGCGGACCGCGGCCTGGCGTCCGGTGTGGGCGAGCAGGAAGACGGTGCGTTGGGTCACTGCGGTCCCTCCGTTACGGCGCTGTCCACCTCGGCCGGGTCAAGGGGCGGCGCCCCGGCGCGCAACCAGAGAAAGTACTCGACGTTCCCCGACGGTCCCGGCAGAGGGCTGGCGGTGACGCCCCGCACCCCGAGTCCGAGGTCGGCGGCCCGGTGCGCGACGGCCGTGACGGCCTCCGCGCGCAGCCGCGGGCTGCGCACCACTCCCCCGCTGCCGAGCCGTTCCCTGCCGACCTCGAACTGGGGCTTCACCATGAGCACGAGGTCGGCGTCGGGCGTCGCGCAGCGGACGAGGGCGGGCAGGACGAGCCCGAGCGGGATGAAGGAGAGGTCCGCGGTGACCAGTTCGACGAGCGGTCCCTGGAGGTCCTCGGGCGTCAGCTCGCGCACGTTGGTGCGGTCCCTGACGGTGACCCGCTCGTCGGCCTGCAGGGCCCAGGCGAGCTGGCCGTAGCCGACGTCCACGGCGACGACGTGGGCGGCGCCGGCGCGCAGCAGCACGTCGGTGAAGCCGCCGGTGGACGCGCCGGCGTCCAGCACCCGCCGGCCGGCCACCCGCAGGCCGTGGGGGACGAACGCCGCCAGGGCGCCGGCGAGCTTGTGGCCGCCGCGGGAGACGTAGTCGGGCCCGGTGTCGTCGGCGCGGACCACGAGGGCGGAGCCCTTCGCGACCTGGGTGGCGGCCTTGGTGGCCGTGGTGCCGTCGACGGTCACCCGGCCCGCGTCGACGAGGCTCCTGGCCTGCTCCCGGGAGCGGGCCAGCCCGCGGCGCACGAGTTCGGCGTCCAGGCGAGCGAGGCGTCGTGGGGTCGCTGCCACGGGGTGTTCAGCTCCTGGGGCCGGGGCGCGGGCCGGGCGGCTGCTGGTCGAGGGCGGTCAGGGTGTCGCGCAGGGCGCGGTGTACATCCTCGTACACGGCGAGGTGTTCGGCGACGTCGAGGTGGTCGACGTCGGCCAGGCGGTCGAGCTGGGCGTCGACCCCCGGGTGCCCGGTGGGCCGCGTGCCGACGCCGAGGGGGGCGGCGGGCGGGCCGGCGGGGCCGCCGTCCGGCGGGGTGATGGGGGGCTGCGGACCGGGTGCGGGGCGCACCGGGGTGACGTGCGGGTCGTCCATGCACCCGACGCTACCGGGTGGCCGCCCCGTCACGGCCTCCGGCTCAGGCCCTTCCCGCGCGGTGACGCGCCGAGGGCACGACGAGGGGCGTGCCCGTCTCCGGGTCCTCGATCACGCGGCAGGGCAGCCGGAAGACCTCCTCGACGAGCTCGGCGGTGACGACCTCGCCGGGCGGACCCTCGGCCACGACCCGCCCGTCGCGCAGGGCCACGAGGTGGGTGGCGTAGCGGGCGGCGTGGTTGAGGTCGTGCAGGACGGCGACGAGCGTGCGGCCCTGCTCCCGGTGGAGGCGCGAGCACAGCTCCAACACGTCGATCTGGTGGGCGATGTCGAGGAAGGTGGTGGGCTCGTCCAGGAGCAGCAGCGGGGTCTGCTGGGCGAGTGCCATGGCGATCCACACCCGCTGTCGCTGGCCGCCGGAGAGTTCGTCGACGTAGCGCTCGGCCAGCTCCGCGACGCCGGTGTCGGCCATCGCCTCTGCGACGACCCGCTCGTCCTGCGGCGACCACTGGCGCAGCAGCCCCTGGTGGGGGTAGCGGCCGCGGGCGACGAGGTCGGCGACGGTGATGCCGTCGGGCGCGAGCGGGGTCTGGGGCAGCAGCCCGAGCATGCGGGCCAGCCGCTTCGTCGGCAGGCTGCCGATGGCCCGGCCGTCCACGAGCACGCTGCCCTCGGTGGGCTTCAGCATGCGGGCCAGGGCGCGCAGCAGGGTGGACTTGCCGCAGGCGTTGGGGCCCACGATGACCGTGAAGGAGTGGTCGGGGACGGCGAGGGAGAGCCGCTCGGCGATGACCCGCTGGTCATAGGCGAGGGTGACGGCGTCGGCGACCAGGCGGGAGCCGGCGGCGGCACCCGGGCCTGCCGGGCCTGCCGGGCTCTTCGCGCTCCGCGGGCGCTGCGGGTGCTGCGGGCTCTCAGGGCTCGTACGGGCGGTCACGGTCACGTCCTTCTCCGGGTTCGTCTCGTCCGTCATATCCGGCCCGTCCTGCGCTCGGTGACCAGCAGCCACAGCAGGTAGCCGCCGCCCAGCACCGCCGTGACCGCGCCGACCGGCAGCTCCCGGTCGGCGAAGCCCCACTGGGCGAGGAAGTCGGCGAGGACCATCAGCCGGGCCCCCATGACGGCGGCGGGCAGCAGGTTCGGCCCGGTCGCGCGGGTGAGGCGGCGCGCGACCTGGGGCGCGGTCAGCGCGACGAACGCGATGGGCCCGGCGGCTGCGGTGGCGCCGGCCGTCAGCAGGACGGCGCAGACCAGCAGCACCACCCGGGTCCGCTCGACCCTCACGCCGAGGGCCGCCGCGGTGTCGTCGCCCATCTCCATCATCCGCAGCGGGCGGGCCTGGAGCAGGATCGCGGGCAGGAGCACGCAGCAGCCGGCCAGCAGCGGCCAGAACTGGTCCCAGTCGCGGCCGTCCAGCGAGCCGGTCAGCCACAGCACCGCCCGCGCGGCGTCCACGATCTCGGCCCGCGTCAGCAGGTAGCCGTTGAGGGCGGTCAGGACGGCCGACGCGCCGATGCCGACCAGCACCAGGCGGTACCCGTGGACACCGCGCCGCCACGCGAGCAGGTAGATCGCGACCCCGGTCGCCAGCGCGCCGCCGAGCGCCCCCAGGGCGACCTGGCCGCTGCCGCCGGAGAACAGCACGATGACGGTGAGGGCACCGGCCGCCGCGCCCTGGGTGAAGCCGATGAAGTCGGGGCTACCCAGCGGGTTGCGGGTGACCGCCTGGAAGACGGCGCCGCTCGTCCCGAGCGCCGCGCCGACCAGCAGCGCGAGCAGGGCGCGTGGCAGCCGCAGCTCGCGGACGATGAACTCCTGCGCCGGGCTGCCGTTCCCCGCCAGAGTGGAGAGCACCTCGCCGGGGCTGAGCGGGTAGGCGCCGGTCCCGATCAGGACCACCGTCATGGCGAGGGCGAGCAGCGCCGTGACGAGCCCCGTGACGGCGGCGCGCGTGGGCACCCGGACCGACCTGCCGCCCGGGGTCCGCAGCAGCAGCGTCCCGAGCGTGCCGGAGGAACGCGTCACGACCCCGCCGTCGGCCTTCCCGACGGCCCTCACAGCTGCGCCATCCTTCGCCGCCGCACCAGGTGGATGAAGAGCGGGCCGCCGACGAGGCTGGTGACGATGCCGACCTGCAGCTCGCTGGGCCGGGCCACCAGCCGCCCGGCGACGTCCGCGCCGAGCAGCAGCACCGGGGCGAGCACCATGGCGTACGGCAGGATCCAGCGCATGTCGGGCCCGGTCAGCGCGCGCACGATGTGCGGAACCATCAGGCCGACGAAGACGATCGGCCCGCACGCGGCGGTCGCGGCGCCGCACAGCAGGGTGACGGCGAGCATCGTCAGCACCCTGGTGCGCGTGACGCGGGCACCGAGCGACCGGGCCGCGTCGTCGCCGAGGGCGATGGCGTTCAACGGCCGGCCGAGCGCGAGCGCGAGGAGCGTCCCCGCGGCGAGGAAGCCCGCCACCTGGCCGATCACGTCCCAGTTCGCCGAGGCGAGCGAGCCGACGGTCCAGAAGCGCATCCGGTCCAACGCCGCGGTGTCCAGCAGCATGACGGCGTTGGTGTAGCCGTAGAGGGCGGCCATGACGGCGGTGCCGGCGAGCGCCAGCCGCGCGGGGGTCGCGCCGCGGGCGCCGCCGATCGCGTAGACCACGACGGAGACTCCGGCCGCGCCGGCGAACGCGAACCACACGTAGCCGGTCAGTGAGGTGACGCCGAAGAAGCTGATGCCCGAGACGACGGCGGCCGCGGCGCCGGAGTTGACGCCGAGGATGCCGGGATCGGCCAGCGGGTTGCGGGTGAGGGCCTGCATGACGGCACCGGCCAGGCCGAGCGCGGCGCCCACCAGCAGGCCGAGCACCGTGCGCGGCAGCCGCATGTCGCGAACGACGACGTCGGTGTCGGTCCCCGTGTACGAGAAGAGGCCGTGCCACACCTCGCCCAGGGAGACGGACTTGGCGCCCAGGGCGACGCTGGCGAGCGTCACCAGCAGCAGGACGCCCACGGCGCAGGCGAGGCCGACGCCCCGGGCCACCACCCGCCGGGAGGGCCCCTTCTCGGTGGGAGGCGCCGACGGCGACGCGGCCGGTCTCACCACGGTCACGTGGCGCACCTCTGGCAGAAGTCGAGCGACATGGGGTTAGGTTAGCCTAACCTTCGCATCCGTCCGCATCCGCATCCGAGAGACACGTGAGACCACTGTGAGACCGACCCACCGCACCCCGTCGTCCCGCCTCCTCCCCACGCCACGCCTGTCGCGTCGCGCCCTGCTGGCCGCCGGCGGCGCCGTCGGCGCGGGCGCGTTCGTCAGCGCCTGCGGCGGCGACTCCGCCAACGACTCCGCCGCCTCGGGCGGTTCCGGCGGCGGACAGGGCGGCGCGGGCGCGTTCCGTTTCACGGACGACCGGGGCGAGACCGTGACGCTGGACGGCCCCGTCGAGCGCATCGTCGCCTTCATCGGCTCCGCCGCGGTCCTGGCCGACTACGGCGTCGAGTGTGTCGGCGTCTTCGGCCCCACCCGGGGTTCGGACGGCACGCCGGACCAGCAGGCCGGCGAGGTCGCCGTGGACCGGGTGACGATCCTCGGCCAGGAGTGGGGCGAGTTCGACCTGGAGGAGTACGCCCTGCTCGAACCGCAGCTGGTCGTGAGCAACATGTTCGAGCAGGACGTCCTGTGGTACGTCCCGGAGGAGAGCGCCGAGGAGGTCACCGGCCTCGCCGCCAGTGTCGGCATCCTCGTCGCCCCCACCGCCGACCAGCCCCGGGTCACCCTCACCACACCCATCGAGCGGTACGCCGAGCTCGCCGAGGCCCTGGGCGCCGACCTGTCCTCCGACCCCGTCCGCCAGGCCAGGACCCGCTTCCAGGACGCGTCGGAGGCCCTGCGTCGGGCCGCCCGCGACAACCCCGGCATCCGGGTGCTGGCCTGCTCCGCCGACCCCGACCTCTTCTACGCCTCCAACCCCGGCGCCGCCGCCGACCTGACGTACTTCCAGGAGCTCGGCGTCGAGCTGATCGTCCCCGAGGAGCTCGACGACCTCGGCTTCTTCCAGAGCCTGAGCTGGGAGAACGCCGACACCTACCCGGCCGACATCCTGCTGATGGACAGCCGCAGCGTGGCCGTGCAGCCCGAGGCCCTCGCCGACAAGCCCACCTGGAATCGTCTCCCGGCGGTCCAGGCGGGCCAGGTCATCCCCTGGCAGAGCGAGCCGCGTTACTCCTACGCCGGCTGCGCGCCGCTGCTGGAGGACCTCGCCGAGGCCGTGGGGTCGGCGCGGAAGGTCGTCTGACGCCCGCGCCGCCACCGCGGGCCCCCGCCCGGCGGCTCCGCCGTTCCCTCGATCCCGACCCGTCCTTCGACGTCACCTTCCCGAGAGGACCGACGACCTCATGACGGCACCCGCCCTCGACTTCTTCGACCTCCACGTCCTACGGTCGGCGCGCATCAGCCCCTCCTTCGTCCGGGTCACCCTCGGCGGTGAGGACCTGGCGCGCCTCACCTGCGGCGGCCGGGACCAGCGCTTCAAGCTGTTCCTGCCCCGCCACCCCGGTGAACGCGAGGTCGCCGTGCCCCGCGAGGAGGGCGCGGCCAACTGGTGGCCGGCCTGGCAGCGGATGGACCCGGAACGACGGGCCGTCATGCGCACCTTCACCGTGCTGGAGCACCGCCGCGACCCCGGCGAGTTCGACATCGACTTCGCGCTCCACGGCGACGGCGGCGCCGACGGCCCGGCCTCGCGCTGGGCGCGCACCGCCCGCCCGGGGGACCCCGTCACCATCCTCGGCCCGACCGAGGAGGACAACGTCGGGGTCGACTTCCGCCCTCCCGCCGACACCGCGTGGGTCCTGGTCACCGCCGACGCCACCGCGCTGCCCGCGGCGGCGGGCATCCTCGCCTGGCTGCCGCCCGGCACCCCGGCGCGGGTGTGGATCGAGGTGCCGTACGCGGCGGACCGCCGCGAGCTGCCGACCAAGGCCGACGCCGAGGTCACCTGGCTCCACCGCGAGGAACCCTCCGACGCGGCCCCCGCCTCCCTGCTGGACGCGGTGCGCTCCGCCTCCCTGCCCGACGGGGCGCCCTACGCCTGGCTGGCGGGCGAGGCCGGGAGCGTCACGGCCGTCCGTCGTCACCTGGTGCGCGAACGCGGCATCGACAGGAAGCGCGTCACGTTCACCGGTTACTGGCGCCGCGGCACCAGCGAGGACGACCTGATCGAGGCCGCGATCGCGGCGGAGGGCGGCGACACCGGCGAGGCAGCGCCCGAGGCGTAGCCGCGGGGCGGACCTCCGCCTCCCCTCCCTGGCCCGCCGAACCCGGTCCCGCGCCTACCAGCCGAGCCGCGCCAGGGCCTTCCCCGCGGCGAGCCCGCCGCCGTCCTCGGCACCCGCCCGGGTCCAGGCGGCGGCGCACAGCGCCCGCAGGCCGTCCACCGGGTCACCGCCGGGGCCGTCGAGCGACAGCTCCTCGGCCCCGGCCACCGCGTGCCAGCCGCCGCAGGCGAAGCCCTCGCCCTCCGGCAGCACCGGCGGCTGCGCCTCGAGCAGCCCGCGCAGGTCGGCCGCCACGAAGGAGGGCCGGTGGTCGGGCCGCGCGGCGAGGAGCAACGCCGGGTCCGTCACACCGGTCAGCACCAGCAGCGAGTCCACCTCCCCGGCGTGCGCGCCCTCGATGTCGGTGTCGAGCCGGTCCCCCACCACCAGGGGCCGGCTCGCCCCCGTCCGCAGGATCGTCTCCCGGTGCATGGGCGGCGCCGGCTTGCCCGCCACGACCGGCTCCCTGGTGCGGCCGGTCGCGATCCGCACCACCTCCACCGCGGCGCCGTTGCCGGGCGTGATGCCACGGCCGCTCGGGATCGTCAGGTCCGTGTTGGACGCGAACCACGGCACCCCCCGGCCCACGGCGAGGGCGGCCTCGGCCAGCACCCCCCAGGCCATGCCGGGGCCGCCGTAGCCCTGCACGACCGCCGTCGGCGCGTCGTCGGCGGAGTCCACGGGCACCAGGCCGCGTTCGCGCAGCGCGACCCGCAGCCCCTCTCCCCCGGCGCACAGCACCCGGGCGCCGGCCGGCACCCGCTCGGCGATGAGCCGCGCCACGGCCTGCGCCGAGGTCACGACCTCGGAGGCGTCGGCGGCCACGCCGAGCCGCGTCAGATGCTCGGCGACGGTCTGCGGGGTGCGCGCGGCGTTGTTCGTGACGTACGCCAGGCGCATCCCGCGCGCCCGCGCGAGGGCCAGCGAGTCCACGGCGTGCACGACGGCCTCGCCCCCGGCGTACACCACGCCGTCCAGGTCGAGCAGGGCCACGTCGTACGCCTCGCACAGCGGGCGGGTCGAAGCGCGAGGGGCTGTCACCAGGTCACTCATGCATCCGATCATCCCTCATGACCGGCCGCGTGGGAGCGGGCCCACCCTTACGATGCGAGGATGCGTGCCGACGGCCTCCAGCTGAGTCCCTTCCGCGGCCTGCGCTACGTGCCCGAGCGCGTCAGCGAACTGGCGGCGGTGACGTCACCGCCCTACGACGTCGTGGTCCGGCCCGGGGGCCAGCGCGCGTTGGAGACCGCCGACCCCCACAACATCGTGCGGCTGATCCTGCCGCGCGCCGCCGACCCCGCGGCGGGCCACCGCCAAGCGGCCGACACCCTGCGGCACTGGCGGTCGGACGGCGTGCTCGCCCACGACCCGACGCCCGCCCTCTACGTGTACGAGCAGCGGCCACCGGGCGGCGGCGCGCTCCAGCGGGGCGTGATGGGCGCGCTGCGGCTGACACCTCCCGAGGCGGGCGTCGTGCTCCCCCACGAGGACGTCATGCCGGAGGTGGTGGCCGACCGGGCCGCGCTGATGCGGGCGACCGCCGCGCAGCTGGAGCCGCTGCTGCTCTCCTACCGCGGCGACGGCCCCTCGGCCGCCGCCGACGTGGTGGAACGCGCCGTCACCCGGCCACCGCTGCTGTCGATCACCACCGCGGACGGCGCCGCGCACCGCCTGTGGGCCGTCACGGACCCGGCCGAGACAGCGGAGGTGACGCGAGACCTCGCGCGCCGCCGGGCCCTCATCGCCGACGGCCACCACCGGTGGGCCACCTACCTCCGGCTGGCCGCCGAGCACGGCGACCGCCCGCCGTGGCACACGGGCCTGGTTCTGCTCGTCGACGCCGCCCGCCATCCGCTGCGCGTGCAGGCCATCCACCGTCTCCTCCCCGAGACGACCGCCGACGACGCGCTGGCCCGGCTCGCGGGCGCCTTCCGCGCCCGACCGCTCGGCGGCTCGCTCGACGCCGCGCTGGCGACACTCGCACGGACCCCGGGCACGGCGTTCGTCCTCGCCGGCGCCGACGGCAGCTTCCACCTGCTGGACCGGCCCGCCCCCGCACTGCTGGCCAGGACGGTGCGGCCGGACCGCCCCGCCGCCTGGCGCGAGTTGGACGCGACCGTGCTCCACGCGGCGCTGCTGGGTGAGGTGTGGGGCCTGGCCGACGGCCCCGCGTCGCGGATCGGCTATCTGCACGACGCGGCGGCGGCCGCCACCCGCGCGAAGGAGACGGGCGGCAGCGCCGTCCTGATGCGGCCGGTGGCGGAGGAGACGGTTCGGAGTCTCGCCGAGGAGGGCGTGACCATGCCGCACAAGTCCACGTCCTTCGGGCCGAAGCCGGCCTCCGGACTGGTGATGCGCACCCTCGACGAGCCCGCTACGCCTCCCGCGGCTCCTCGTGCTCCTGCTCCGAGCCCGCCTCCGGCTCCTCCTCGGCGTCCGGATCGAGAGCGTCGATGAACTCCACACCCTCCAGCTCCGCGAGCCGGTCGGAGGCGTCCGTCGTGCCCTGCTGGTCGGCCTCCAGCGCCCTGGCGAACCACTCCCTGGCCTCCTCCTCCCGACCGACCGCGAGCAGCGCGTCCGCGTAGGCGTAGCGGAGTCGGGCCGTCCAGGGGTGCAGCGCGGGCGAGGCCAGCTCGGAGCTCTGGAGCGTGACGACGGCCGCCTCGGCCTGGCCCATGTCGCGCCGCGCGCCGGCCGCGACCAGCCGCATCTCCACCCGGCCGGCCTTGTCCAGTCGGCGCACCTCCGGCTCGCCCGCCATGGCGAGGGCGCGTTCGGGGCGACCGAGGCCCCGCTCGCAGTCGGCCATGATCGGCCACAGGTGGACCGAGCCGGACATGCGGCGCGCGGCCCGGAACTCCCCGAGCGCCTCGCCGTACTTCTCGACGGCGTACGCGGCGAACCCTGCCGCCTCACGGACCGCCGCCACGCGCGAGGCCAGCCGCAACGCCGTCCGGGCGTGCTCGTAGGCGCGCTGCGGGTCCTCGTCGAGCAGCCGCGCCACCATCACGAGGTTCTTCGCGACGTCGGTCGCCAGGGTCTTCGGAAGGCTCCGCAACTCCTGGCGGACGGCCACGTCGAGTTCCTCGCCTGTCACGTCGTCCGGGATCGGCGGCCTGCGCACCTGCTCCCGGTTCGGGTCACGGTCGCGCCGGTCACGGTCCCTGCGCATGTCCCGACCGTCGCGACCGTCACGACGGGGGCCGCGTCCGTCCCGCGAGAAGCCACCCCGCCGGTCCCGATCCCGATCACGGTCTCCGCGGAAACCTCCCCGGGCGCCCTCCCGGCGACCATCCCCACCGCGGCGGTCTCCTCGTTCCGCCCAGCCCGAGCCACCCGTCCGGGCGGGTCGACCGGAACGATCGCCCCGGCTGTCCGGTCGATCGTCCGACCGCCGACGGTACTCGCCGCGACGCTCCTCGCCACGCGGAGTATCCCGTCGGCGGTACTGGCCCTCACGGCCGCGGCTCTCGCTCCGGTCACGATTCCGGTCGCGGTCACCGCTCCGGCCCTGGCCCTGGCCCTGGCCCTGGAACGTGCCACGGTCCCGACGCTCCCGGCTTTCACGCCTCTCGGGCTCAGAATTCTCCCCGGATGACGAGGACGAAGACGAAGAGGACATCGCGACTCCTGTCGTATGCAAAACAAAAAACCTCTGGCTCGCCAGCATGTGTGCTGGCGAGCCAGAGGTCTCAATAATTGTTCGGCGGTGTCCTACTCTCCCACACGGTCCCCCATGCAGTACCATCGGCGCAGGGAGGCTTAGCTTCCGGGTTCGGAAAGATAACCGGGCGTTTCCCTCCCGCCATGACCACCGAAACACTCTTCTCAGAAGTGCTCCAAGCGAACAAGCACACTCTTCAATTAGGCCCACAAAAGGGCCGATCAATCTGTCATAGTGGACGCGAGCATCTGCGGACAAGCCCTCGGCCTATTAGTACCAGTCAACTCCACCCCTCACAGGGCTTCCATCCCTGGCCTATCAACCCGGTCGTCTACCGGGAGCCTTACCCCCTCAAA